>NZ_JANLOA010000071.1:0-9862 GCF_025466035.1 Pseudomonas sp. 20P_3.2_Bac5
ACACGCTGTAGGAGCGAGCTTGCTCGCGATGGTCTCTAATGCGGCTCCCGGTCCCAATAATGACCCGCTAGTCGCTTTACCTTAAGTTACAAACCTCTTCTTCGATATGCGCTATACAGTTGCATAAGCGCGGTAAATGGCTATCTGCCATAGCGCCAGACAACAATAAGAAATCGAAGGAGACGCCCAGTGAAGAGCCTGCTCCGTCCGGCCGTTGCGTTGATGAATCGCCTGAGCTTCGGGATGAAGTTCAGTCTGATAAGCGTCATGTTCTTCCTGCCCATGCTCGTGACCAACTTCTATCTGGTCAGCGATTCCTACGCCAAATTCCATGCGACCCGCGTCGAGCTGCAGAGCCTCGATCTGCTGCGCGGCAGCCTCGCCCTGCGCGCCGATCTCGAAACCCTCGGCAACCTCGTGCAGATCAACGCCGTGCTTGGTCAGGCGGGCAAGGCCGAGGACATCGAGGCACGCATCGCCACGCTGGGCCAGCAAGCCCAGGCGCGGCTCGCCGCGCTGCAGCCGGTGAGCACCGACGAAGCGCTGGCCAAGGCATTCACCAGCAAACGCGACGAACTGGCCAGCGCCCTGACGGCCGCCCAGGCGGAAAGCTCGCTGCAGGCGCAGGTCGCCCTGTTCGACAAGCTGCAATCCCAGGCCCAGACCCTGCCACGGGTGGTCGCCAGCCAGTCGGGCCTGAGCCAGGACGACGACAGCGCCATGCGCCAACTCAGCGAACTGGTCACCACGGTGACCCCGCAAGTCACCCAGATGCTCGGTGAAGGCCGGGCCATGGGCTCTTATTCGCTGGGACAGGGCTTTATCAACTCCACCGCCAGCACTCGCTTCGAAGACCTGTTGCAGCAACTCGACAAACTCGCCGCCGACTACGCCCTCAAGGTCCAGGATGCGCTGGCCGGCGACGCGCAGGCCCAGGCTCGTCTCGGGTCCCAGGCCGCCAGCAGCCAGGCCTCGCTGAAACAGGCCAGCGAGCTGTTCGAAAGCCAGGTGGTGGTGGCCGAAACCCTCGATGCGCCGTGGACGAGCTTTTATCAGCAGACCAGCGACCTGATGGCTCGCACCTACGAACTGAACGACGCCACCGTGGCCTTTCTCGACCAGCAATTGCAGCAGCGCCTGGGCGAATACCGCAGCCACATGATCCTGCTGGTGGCGGCGCTGGCCACGGTGTTCCTGCTGATTGTCTACCTCTACAGCGGTTTCTATGCCTCAACCCGCAACACCCTGAGCAGCCTCGGCGCGGTGATGGACAAAGTCGCGGCCGGCGACATGACGGTCAGCTTCCAGGCCCAGAGCCGCGACGAACTGGGTGAACTGGGCCAGGTGTTCAACGGCACGGTGCGGCGCATCCACGACCTGATCGAGCGGGTTGGTCAGACCGTCAGCGAAGTCGAGCGCCAGGCCGAGCAGGTGCATGTGGTGTCGTCACGCAGCAACCAGGCGGTGAGCGGCCAGCGCGGGCAGATCGAGCAGGTCGCCACGGCGATGAACCAGATGTCCGCCACCGCCCAGGAAGTTGCGCGCAGCGCGGCGGCGGCGGTGAGCAGCGCCCACAGCGTCAACCAGGAGACGGTCACCGGCCGTGGCCTGGTCGAGTCGCAGCAGGGCAGCATTGCCGGGCTGGCGGCGGAGATCGATCAGTCGGTGGCGGTGATCAACCAGTTGGTCAGCGACAGCCAGGCCATCAGCCGGGTGCTGGAAGTGATCAAGAGCATCGCCGAGCAAACCAACCTGCTGGCGCTCAACGCGGCTATCGAAGCGGCGCGGGCGGGCGAGCAGGGCCGGGGCTTCGCAGTGGTGGCGGACGAAGTGCGCACGCTGGCCAAGCGCACCCAACAGTCCACCGGTGAAATCGACGAAATGATCTCGCGCCTGCAAAACGGCGTCGGCGCGGCGGTGCGGGCGATGGACAGCAGCCACCAGATGGCGGCGGGGACGGTGAGTCAGTCGCAGCAGGTGCAACAGGCGCTGGAAAATATTCTCGGCGCGATCGGCATGATCGTCGACCAGAACCAGCAGATCGCTGCGGCGGTGGAACAACAGACCGCGGTGGCCCATGACATCGACCAGAACATCGTGCAGATCAACCGCGCGGCGGAGCACACCACCCAGGGCGCGCATCAGACCGAGGATGCAAGCCGGCAGTTGAGTGCGCAGGTGATGGAGTTGAAGCAGTTGATCGGGGCGTTCAGGGTTTAGTTCGAAGGGCTCATCGCTGGCTTGTCGGGGCGCCGAACCGCAGCGATAGGGCCCTTAATCCCAGCCAAACATCTCACAGGCATTGCGGCTACTAGCCTCCGCCAGTACCTCCACCCCAATCCCCATGATCCCCGCCAGCGCCGCCGCAATCTCCGGCAAATGCACCGGACTGTTCCTGATCCCCGGAAACATCGCTGGCGCCATGTCCGGCGCATCGGTTTCCAGCACCACACTGTCCAGCGGCAAACGCGGCAGCACCTTGTGCAGGCGCAGCGCTTGCGGCCAGGTGGCGGCGCCGCCAAGGCCGAGCTTGAAGCCGAGGCGGACATATTCCCGCGCCTCTTCATAGCTGCCGGCAAACGCATGAATGATCCCGCCCCGAGGCAGTTTGAACCGCTTGAGCGTGGCGATCACCGCCGCATGGCTGCGGCGCACATGCAGCAACGCCGGCAGATCGAAATCCACCGCCAATTGCAGTTGCGCCTCGAACAACGCCTGCTGACGCTCGCGGTCCAGCTCCGGCAGGTAGTAATCCAGGCCGAATTCGCCCACGGCGCAGAGTTGCGGATCGCCGCGCAGGCGGCTCAGCCAGTCGCCCAGCGCGGTCAGGTGCTGCGGCGTGTGCGCGTCGAGGTACACCGGGTGCAGGCCGAACGCCGCGTACAGCGACGGCTCGGCCTTGACCAGATCCCACACCCGTTGCCAGTTGGCCTCGAAGACTCCCAGCACCACCATCCGCTCGACCCCGGCCGCTTCGGCCGCCGCCAGCAGCTCGCGGCGGTCAGCGTCGAAGTCGGGGAAGTCCAGGTGGGTGTGGGTGTCGATCAGGCGCATGCTCAGCCTTTGAAGATCCGCTGCTTGAACGTCCGCGCTACCGCGTGAATGCCCGGCTGGTACTGCTTCTGTTCGATGGCGGCAAGGGCCAGTTCCAGCGCGGTTTCGGCGATCAGGCCATGTTGCTGGGCCATGGCGTTGACCGGCAGCGGCAGGAAGTCGAGCAACTGGGTGTCGCCGAAGGTGCCCAGGTGCAAGGTGCGGGAGTCGGCCGGGCGGGTCGACAGCACGTCGAACACCCCTTGCAGCAGCACGTAGGAGGTGGTCACCAGCGCATCCGGCAGGCCGCCCAGGTCGGCCAGCAACTGGCTCATCAATTCGCGGCCGCATTCGCGGCTGAATGCCTCGCCCTGGTACTGGCTGACCTTGCCGGTGAACGCGTGCAGCGCCTGGTCAAAACCGCTGGCGCGGGCCTGGCTGACGCTGAGTTCCGGGCGTGCGCCGATCAGGGCGATGTTCGACGGCGCCAGTTCCAGCAGGCTGCCGGTGAGTTGCAGGCTGGCCGGCTGGTCGTCGCTGACCACCGAGCAGAACGCCTTCGGGTCCATGCTGCGGTCGATCGCGATGATCGGCATGCCTTTGTCCTGCAGCTCGCGGTAGCTGTCGTCGCTGGGCGGCAGGCAACTGGCGACGAACAGCGCGTCGCAGCGGCGGGCGCGGAACAGTTGCTGCAATTGCCGCTCGCTGTCGGGCTGGTCGTCGCTGCTGGCGATCAGCAACTGGTAACCGCGGGCCCGCGCACCTTGCTCAAGCTGCTTGGCGATGCGGGCGTAGCTGGGGTTTTCCAGGTCGGGGAGGATGAAGCCGAGTGTCCGCGTATGCCGGCTGCGCAGACCCGCTGCTTGCGGGTTGGGGGTGAAGCCATGGGCTTCGACCACCGCGCGGACACGTTCCACGGTCGCATTGCTGATGCGTTGCTGTTCGGCCTTGCCATTGATCACGTAGCTGGCGGTGGTCACGGAGACACCGGCCAGACGGGCTATATCGCTGAGTTTCACCGAATTTTCCTTGTTATATACCGGGACTGGCTGCGAAGCCTGACCGCGCATTGTCGCCGATCCTGAGCCTTTGGCGCAGACGACCATTGTCGCAATTGTCCGGCACGAAGGGACTTCATTGTTCGCAGGTTATCGAGTAACGTGCACTCCATTTATGGATTAAACGTTTCAGCAAGCGATTTTACTGCCGCACCAAGCGCTTGCCATAGGATCAGATGATTGCTGGCCCTATGCTTTTACCTCAACAACAATAACCTCGACGCCGTCCCGGCGTTGCAAAGGAGACGGTCATGCTCGAGTTCACCACGGCGCAGATATCCATGGGCCAGACTGCTGTGGACAAGTCGGCCGCCTTGCAGCTTCTGGCCGGACACCTGGTGCGCGACGGGCTGGTTGCCGACGGTTACCTGGCCGGTCTGCAGGCCCGCGAAGCGCAGGGCTCGACCTTTCTCGGCCAGGGCATCGCCATTCCCCACGGCACGCCGCAGACCCGCGACCTGGTGCACGTCACCGGCGTGCGCCTGATGCAATTCCCCGAGGGCGTGGACTGGGGCGACGGCCAGCGCGTCTACCTGGCCATCGCCATTGCCGCGCGCTCCGACGAGCACCTGCTCCTGCTGCAACAACTTACCCGCGCCCTCGGCGACGCCGACATGGCTGACGCTCTGAGCCGCGCCGACAGCGCCGAAGCGGTGCTGCACCTGTTGCAGGGCGCGCCGCGCGAGCTGCTGCTGGATGAGCGCACCCTTGGCCTCGGCGTGCCCGCCGACGATTTCGACGACCTGCTCTGGCAAGGCGCTCGGCTGTTGCGCCGTGTGGAGTGCGTCGACGGTGATTTTGCCGGCCGCTTGCAGCAGGTCGATCCGCTGTCGCTGGGTGACGGCCTGTGGTGGCTGCACAGCGCGCAGGCGGTGCGCCAGCCGGGACTGGCCTTCGTCACGCCGCAACAACCGCTGCGCCATCAGGGCCAGCCGATCAATGGCCTGTTCTGTCTCGCCAGCCAAGGCGAGGCGCATCAGGCCGTGCTCGAACGCCTGTGCGGCCTGTTGGTCGAGGGGCGGGGCCAAGACTTGTTGCGTGCCGGTAACGTTCGCACCGTGCTGGGCATGTTGGGCGGCGCTGTACCGACCGATTGGCCGAGCGCCCGCATTGCCCTCGCGAACCCTCACGGCCTGCATGCGCGTCCGGCGAAGATCCTTGCGCAACTGGCCAAGGAATTCGACGGCGAGGTGCGGGTGCTGGTGGTCGACGGCAACGCCCCCGCCGTTTCGGTGAAGAGCTTGAGCAAGCTGCTGAGCCTCGGCGCGCGCCGTGGCCAGGTGCTGGAATTCAGTGTCGAGCCGAGCATCGCCGCCGCCCTGCCGGCCTTGCTGGCGGCCGTCGAAAGCGGCCTCGGCGAAGAGGTCGAAGCGCTGCCCGCCGTCACCCAGGTGGCGATCGACGCGCCCGCGCCGCTGGCCGCGCAGGTGAAGCCCGCCGACGGCTCGACGCTCCAGGGCATCGCCGCCGCGCCTGGCATCGCCAGCGGTCCGGCGCATGTTCACCTGTTGCAGACATTCGATTACCCGCTGCGTGGCGAATCCCCGGCACTGGAGCGCCAGCGTCTGCAAGACGCACTGGCCCGGGTGCGCGCCGAGATCGACGGGCTGGTCCAGCGCAGCCAGGCCACGGCGATCCGCGAGATTTTCATCACCCACCTGGAAATGCTCGCCGACCCCGGCCTCGGCGACGAAGTGGAATTGCGCCTGCGCCAGGGCGAAAGCGCCCCGGCCGCCTGGCTGGCGGTGATCGACGCGGCGGCGCGGCAGCAGGAAGCATTGCAGGATGCGTTGCTCGCCGAGCGTGCGGCGGACCTGCGTGATGTTGGCCGCCGCGTGCTGGCGCAACTCTGTGGCATCAGCGAAACGCCCGAGCCGGAGCAGCCTTACGTGCTGGTGATGGCCGAGGTCGGCCCGTCCGACGTGGCACGCCTGGACCCGGCGCGGGTCGCTGGCATTCTCACTGCCCGCGGCGGCGCCACCGCGCACAGCGCCATTGTTGCCCGGGCGCTGGGCATTCCCGCGGTGGTCGGCGCTGGCGATGCAGTGTTGTTGCTCGCCCCCGGCACGGCGTTGCTGCTGGACGGTCAGCGCGGGCGTGTCACCGTGGCGCCGGCCGCGGATCAACTGGAAAAGGCCCTGGCCGAGCGCGAGCAGCGCGAAGAGCGCCTGCGCGCGGCCCACGCCTCCCGCCACGAGCCGGCGATCACCCGCGACGGCCATGCGGTGGAAGTCTTCGCCAACATCGGTGAAAGCAGCGGCATCGACAAGGTGGTCGAGCAAGGCGCCGAAGGCGTTGGGCTGCTGCGTACCGAACTGATTTTCATGGCCCATCCGCAATTGCCCGACGAGGCCACCCAGGAAGCCGAGTACCGCCGCGTGCTCGACGGCCTCGGCGGGCGCCCGCTGGTGGTGCGCACCCTGGATGTCGGTGGCGACAAGCCGCTGCCGTACTGGCCGATCGACAAGGAAGAAAACCCGTTCCTCGGCGTGCGCGGCATCCGCCTGACCCTGCAACGTCCGCACGTGATGGAAAGCCAGCTTCGCGCCCTGCTGCGTGCGGCGGGCGAGCGGCCGTTGCGGATCATGTTCCCGATGGTCGGGCAGGTGGAGGAATGGCGTCAGGCGCGACAGATGGTCGAGCGCTTGCGCGGCGAGATTCCGGTCGCCGACCTGCAGGTCGGGATCATGATCGAAGTGCCGTCGGCGGCGCTGCTGGCGCCGGTCCTCGCGGCGGAAGTGGATTTCTTCAGTGTCGGCACCAACGACCTGACCCAGTACACCCTGGCCATCGACCGGGGCCACCCGAGCCTTTCGGCCCAGGCCGACGGCCTGCACCCGGCGGTGCTCAACCTGATCGACATGACCGTGCGCGCCGCCCACGCCCATGGCAAGTGGGTAGGCGTGTGCGGCGAACTGGCGGGCGATCCGCAGGCGGTGCCGATTCTGGTCGGGCTGGATGTGGATGAATTGAGCGTGGCGCCGCGTGGCATTGCCGAAGTGAAGGCCCAGGTGCGCGCCCTGAGTATTGAACACGCCCGGATGCTCGCGCGAAAAGCGCTGAGCCTGGGCAGTGCCGGCGATGTGCGGGCACTGGTGGAGACGCAGTGATGGCCAAGATTCTGACCCTGACCCTGAACCCGGCGCTGGACGTGACCGTGAGCCTGGAGGCGTTGCGCACCGGCGCGGTCAACCGCGCCTCGGCCCAGCACAGCCATGCCGCCGGCAAGGGCCTGAACGTGGCCCAGGTGCTCGCCGATCTCGGTCACGGGCTGAGCGTCAGTGGTTTTCTCGGCCTGGACAACCTGGCGCCGTTCGAGGCGCTGATGCAGCGTCGCGGCTTCGTCGACGGCTTTATCCGCGTGCCGGGCGAGACCCGCAGCAATATCAAGCTGGTGGAACACGGCGGGGAGGTCACCGACATCAACGGCCCGGGCCCGGAGGTGGACGAAGCGGCGCGCCAGGCGCTGCTCGACCGGCTCGACCAACTCGCCCCCGGACACGACGCCGTGGTGGTCGCCGGCAGCCTGCCACGCGGTATCAGCCCGCAGTGGCTGGAAGCGCTGCTGACCCGGCTCAAGGCCATGGGCCTGAAAGTCGCTTTCGACAGCAGCGGCGCCGCCCTTGAAGCCGGCCTGCGCGCCGTGCCGTGGCTGGTCAAACCGAACACCGAGGAGTTGGGCGAAGTGTTGGGCACGCCGGTGCACGGCTTTGCCGAGCAGCGGGCGGCGGCGCAACGGCTGATCGAACAGGGCATCGAGCATGTGGTGGTGTCCCAGGGCGAACAGGGCGTCAACTGGTTCAGCCGCGGCGCGGTGCTGCAAGGGCTGCCGCCACAGGTGACGGTCGCCAGCACTGTCGGCGCCGGTGATTCGCTGCTGGCCGGCATGGTCCACGGCCTGCTGGCGGGCGAAGCGCCGGAGCAGACCCTGCGCCGCGCCACCGCCATCGCCGCCCAGGCGGTGAGCCAGATCGGCTTCGGCATCAACGACCGCGCGCAACTGGCGCGCTTCGAAACAGAAGTCCGCATTCAGACCCCGAGCGCAGAACAAGAGGGTGAACAATGAAACTCGCGATCGTCACCGCCTGCCCCAACGGCCAGGTGTCCAGTGTATTGAGCGCCCGCCTGCTGGACGCCGCCGCCCAGCGCCTGGGCTGGAGCACCAGCGTTGAGGTGCATGACCCGGCCCATCCCGAGCGGCAGTTGTCGGCGGCGGTGATCGCCGATGCCGACTGGGTGCTGGTGGTCGCCACCGGGCCGCTGGCGTTGCAGCGTTTCGCCGGCAAGCGCCTGTTCCAGAGCACCCCGGCGCGGGCGTTGCGGGATGTGGATAACTTCTTGCGCGAGGCGGCCGACAACGCGGCGGTCTATCACCCGACCGATGACGTCGCCCCGCCAACCCAGGCCAAGACCGCCAAGGTGGTCGCCGTCACCGCCTGCCCGACGGGCGTGGCCCACACCTTCATGGCCGCCGAGGCGCTGCAACAGGCCGCGCAACAGATGGGCCTGCAGTTGAGCGTGGAAACCCAGGGCTCGGTCGGTGCGCGCAATCCGCTGAGCGCCGCGGCGATCGCCGAGGCCGATGTGGTCCTGCTGGCCGCCGACATCGACGTGCCCACCGGGCGCTTCGCCGGCAAACGGATTTTCCGCTGCGGCACCGGCGTGGCGTTGAAGCAGGCCAGGGCCACGCTGGAAAAAGCCCTCGCCGAGGCCCGCGAAGAAAACGCCGCCACCGCCCAGGCGGCGCAGGCGAGCAACGAGAAGACCGGCGTCTACAAGCACCTGCTCACCGGCGTGTCATTCATGCTGCCGATGGTGGTGGCCGGTGGTCTGTTGATCGCCCTGTCGTTCGTCTTCGGTATCGAAGCCTTCAAGGAGCCGGGCACTTTGCCGGCGGCGCTGATGCAGATCGGCGGCGAGGCGGCGTTCAAGCTGATGGTGCCGCTGCTCGCCGGCTACATCGCCTATTCCATCGCCGACCGGCCGGGCCTGGCGCCGGGGATGATCGGCGGCCTGCTGGCCAGCACGCTGGGCGCGGGCTTCATTGGCGGCATCATCGCCGGCTTTCTCGCCGGCTACAGCGCCAAGGCCATCAGCCGTTGGCTGAAGCTGCCGACCAGCCTTGAAGCGCTCAAGCCGATCCTGTTGATTCCGCTGTTCGCCAGCCTGTTCACCGGGCTGGTGATGATCTATGTGGTCGGCAAGCCGGTGGCCGGGTTGCTCGCCGGGTTGACTGAGTTCCTCGACAGCATGGGCACCACCAACGCGATCCTGCTCGGCATCGTCCTCGGCGCGATGATGTGCGTTGACCTGGGCGGGCCGGTGAACAAGGCGGCCTACGCGTTCTCGGTCGGGCTGCTGGCGTCGCAGAGTTATGCACCGATGGCCGCGACCATGGCCGCCGGCATGGTGCCGCCGATCGGCCTGGGCATCGCCACCTTCCTCGCCCGCCGCAAGTTCGCCCAGAGCGAGCGCGAAGCGGGCAAGGCGGCGCTGGTGCTGGGCTTGTGCTTCATCTCCGAAGGCGCGATTCCGTTTGCCGCGAAAGACCCGCTGCGGGTGATCCCGGCGAGCATCGCCGGCGGCGCGCTGACCGGGGCGCTGTCGATGTACTTCGGCTGCAAGCTGATGGCGCCCCATGGCGGGCTGTTCGTGATGTTGATCCCGAACGCGATCAACCACGCGCTGTTGTACCTGCTGGCGATTGTCGCGGGGAGCGTGCTGACGGCGGTGGTGTACGCGGTGTTGAAGCGGGGCGAGGGGGTTGAGTT
>NZ_JANLOA010000031.1:0-9502 GCF_025466035.1 Pseudomonas sp. 20P_3.2_Bac5
CAGCGTTTGGAAACTTCAAGGAAGTCGCGGGGCTGAACCCCGCGGGCTGGCTTACACGAAGGCCTGAGGGGCCACGCCGCGCGGCAGGCGGCAGCGGTCGGGACGAGCGGCCAGGCGTACACGCCAGTTGGCCTTGAAGCAGTAAGATGCGGCTTTCGCCTGGGCCATTTGGCGCTGTTTACGCAGTTCCGCCAATGATGGCGCCTTCTTCGCCGGGGCGACGTCGACCTTGGTCAGTGAGCGCTGGCACGATTTGCAATCCACGTCATCTGCGACAGCAGTAGTGCTCAGAGGGTTGCCAACACGGCCACATGCAACGGCCTCGCCGTTTGTTGAGTAATGCATTACCAAAACTGTACATCTCCACACGTATGAACAAAAAGCCGCGTATTTTCGCATAGGTCGACGGTGAGATGCCGCCATCTCCGCCGGTCAACACTCATCTTGTTGCAATTGCCATCACTGCTGGCTTCTCTATAGAATGCGATCAATTCTTAATTACACCCTGCCATTCCTGGCGGGTGTATTCAGTGGTCTCTATGTCCTCGATCGATCGCGCGCTCAATCTGCATATCGAAACCCTGTACTGCGAACATCACGGATGGCTGCACGGTTGGCTAAATCGCAAGCTGGGCAACACCAGTGATGCCGCGGACCTGGCCCACGACACGTTCATCCGCCTGCTGACACGGCAAAGCAAATGCTTCGGCAGCGAGCCCCGCGCATTGCTGACTCATATTGCCAAGGGCCTGGTAATTGATCGGTGGCGACGTCAGGACGTCGAGCGCGCCTACCTCGAAACCATTGCCCACCTGCCCGAGTCCGAAGTCCCGTCGCCGGAAACCCGTTGGCTGATCCTCGAAGCCCTGCATCGCATCGACGCCATGCTCCGCGAAATGCCCAGCCGCGTCCGCCAGACCTTCCTGTTCTCACAGATCGACGGCCTGACATACAACGACATCGCCGAGCAACTCGGCGTCTCACTGATCACCGTCAAACGCGACATGCGCGACGCCTTCCTCGCTTGCCTGAGCGTGGCTTGATGACTCCGTCCATCGACCCGCTGATCCTCGGTGAAGCCGCCGACTGGCTGGTGCAACTGCAGTCCGGCGTCGCCACCGAAGCCGATCATCACGCCATCCAGCTCTGGCGCGATCGCAGCCCGCAACACGCTCAGGCCTGGCTGCGGGCTGAAGCCCTGCTGGGCGATCTGCGCGCCGTACCTGGCAATGTGGCCAGCGACACCTTCCAGCGGCTGAACAACAGCAAGCGAATCGGGCGTCGTCAGGCGCTGCATCGCCTCGGCGTGTTCCTCTTGGCGGGCCCCGCCGTATGGATCGCCTCCCGTGAACTGCCCTGGCAGCAATGGCGCGCCGACCAACGCACCGCCATCGGCGAACAGAAAAACCTGACCCTGCCCGACGGTACGCAACTACTGATCAACACTGGCAGCGCCTTGAACATTGCCTTCAATGCCCAGGAACGACGGATAAGACTGTTGGAAGGCGAGGTACTGATCAGCACTGCCAAAGACCCATCCCGCACCTTCATGGTCGAGACCCGCCACGGCACTGCCCGCGCCTTGGGCACGCGCTTCAGCGTCCGCGTCGGGGAGCAGCTCAGCCATGTCGCCGTGAGCGAAGGGGCAGTGGAGATGTTGCCGCTTCACGCGCGCCAAGGCCTGATTCTCAAGGCCGGCGAGCAGAGTGCGTTTGGCCTTGACCGCACCGCCGCCGCCGAACCGTTGGACACCGCCACCCTGACCTGGGAACACGGCATGCTGGTCGCCCGCAACATGCGTCTGGGCGATCTGCTCGCCGAGCTCGGCCGTTATCGCCCCGGCGTACTGCGCTGCCATGAGGCGGTTGCCGCGCTCAGCGTCTCCGGCGCGTTTCCGCTCAAGGACACCGACGCCAGCCTGCGCTTGCTGCAAGACACCCTGCCGATCCGCATCAGCAGCCTGACCCGCTACTGGGTTGCCATCGAACCTGCCTGAGCTGCGAGAAAATTCGCACGCAGGCTGATACCTTTTTCCCGCTCCTTCGGTGTGGAAGTGAACCCTCACTTTTCAGGCGCCGACAGGAGCTCCGAATGACGTCCAGGCCGTTGCAGTCCATCTCCCGAATCAGCTCACCGCGTGTTGCCATGAAGACACTGAGCCTCGCCGTCGCCCTGGCCGTGTTGATGCCGGCCCACAGCGTCATGGCCGCTGATCCCGTGCCGAACAATGGTGCCCGTAGCTACACCATCGCGCCGGGTCCGCTGGCTGATGTGCTGGCCCAGTTCGCGGCGATGTCCGGCGTGCCGCTGTCGTTCGACGCGAAGATGCTCAATGACCGCCGCAGCCCTGGCTTGCAAGGCAGCTACACCGCGCAGGCCGGCTTTGCGCTGCTGCTTCAGGGCAGCGGCTATACCCTGCAAAGCGCCGGCGGCAACGGCTACACACTGGCCCCGCTGTCCAGCGGCGATGTGCTGGAACTGGGCGCGACCAACGTCAATGCCGCCTCGAGCATGACTGGCGACACCTACGCCGGCGGCCAGGTGGCGCGCAGTGCGCGGCTTGGCGTGCTGGGCAACCGTTCGATCAACGACGTGCCTTTCAGCGTCACCAGCTACACCGCCAAGGCCATGGCCGATCAGCAGGCCCGGACCATCGGTGACGTGCTCCTCAACGACGCCTCGGTGCGCCAGTCGGCGGGCTTCGGCAACTTTTCCCAGGTCTTCACCATTCGCGGCCTGCCGCTGCAGAGCGATGACATCGCCTTCAACGGCCTTTATGGCGTACTGCCACGGCAGATCATCAATACCGAAGCGGTGGAGCGGGTCGAGTTGTTCAAGGGCCCCAACGCGTTTCTCAACGGCGTCGCACCGCAGGGCAGCGGCATTGGCGGCAGCGTCAACCTGGTGCCCAAGCGCGCCGAGGACACACCGACCCGCAGCGCTACCCTCGATTACACCGGCGATACTCAGGTCGGCGGCCACCTCGACCTCGGCCAGCGCTTCGGTGAAGACAACCGCTTCGGCGCGCGGATCAACCTCGCCCAGCGCGGCGGCGACACTGCGATCGATGACGAAAGCAAACGCACCTCGTTGATCGCTGTCGGTCTGGATTACCGCGGCGAGCGCCTGCGCCTTTCCACCGATTTCGGTTACCAGAAGCAGCGCATCGACAATGGCCGCTCTGTGGTCTACCCCAACGGCACCAAGGTTCCGGACGCACCGTCGGCCAAGGACAACTACGCCCAGGACTGGACCTGGTCGGAGCTGGAAGACACCTACGGCATGCTCAACGGCGAGTACGACCTCAACGACAACTGGACCGCCTACGCCGGTATCGGTGCCAAGCACACCCGGGAGAATGGCGAGTATTCCTCGCTGTATGTCGGCAACGATGGCAGCGGTCGTACGGGCTTTCTCTACTCGCCCCACGACGAAGACAACAAGAGCGCGGTGGCCGGCCTCAATGGTCGCTTCAACACCGGTGCGGTCAGCCACCAGATGAACTTCGGTCTGTCCGGCATGTGGGGCGAGCAGCGTTCGTCGTTCGAGGCGATCCTGGTCGCGAACCGCCAGCCCGGTAACCTCTACAACCCGATCCAGATTCCGCGCCCGACCAACACCTACTTCGGCAGCGATATCCACGACCCGCGCATCGTCGGCAAGAACCGCATCAAGAGCGTGGCGGTGTCCGACACATTGGGCTTTGTCGATGACCGTGTGTTGCTGACCCTTGGTGTGCGTCGCCAGACCATCGAGGTCGATGCCTGGAACACCACCAGCGGTGCTCGTACAAGCAATTACGAAGAGTCTGTCACCACGCCGGTCTACGGTCTGGTGGTCAAGCCGTGGGAGTACGTCTCGTTCTATGCCAACCGCATCGAAGGCCTGGCCCAGGGCCCGACTGCGCCGCTGACCGGCGTGACCAACCCCGGCGAAGTGTTCGCGCCCAAGCGCAGCAAGCAGACCGAGGCCGGCGTCAAGCTGGACTGGGGCAGCTACGGCGCCACCTTTGGTGTGTACCGCATCGAGCAGCCGAACAACTCCACCCGCTACACGCCCGGCGTGGTCCTCGGCACCTTCAATGTCGATGGCGAACAGATCAACAAAGGCGTTGAACTGAACCTCTTCGGTGAGCCGGTCGATGGCCTGCGGGTGCTGGCCGGTGCGACATGGATGAACACCGAGCAGAAGAAAACGGCGGGCGGCGCCACCGATGGCAACCGCGCTGCGGGTGTGCCGCGCTTCCAGTACAACCTGGGCGCGGAGTGGGACGTGCCGGGCCTCGAAGGTGCGGCGGTGAGTGCTCGCCTGCTGCGTACCGGTGGCGAGTACGTCAACGCGGCCAACACGTTGAGCATCCCAGCCTGGACCCGCGTGGACCTGGGCGCGCGGTATGGTTTCAAGGCGGACGACAAGTACATCACCCTGCGCGCCAATGTCGAGAACGTGGCGAGCAAGGCGTATTGGGCTTCGGCCTCGACAGCGAACAATTACCTGACCCAGGGTGAGCCGCGGACGTTGAAGTTGTCGGCGACCGTCGATTTCTGATCGGTTTCGGGGACCGCGCTGCGGTCCCTCGCGAGGGTTTCTGAGCGCGGAAAGTGACCGTTTCAGAGCGGGGGCGCAGATGCGCGGCATTTATTCCATTGGGGTTCGAGCAATCGGTGGTTGTGCTCGGGACGTCGCTAGTGCAATGTAATGACAATTGTCATTACGAGAGGGCCATGAAATGGCTTCCATCAATATTCGTGTCGACGATGAACTCAAGGCGCGGGCATACAACGAGCTGGAGCGGTTGGGGGTAACACCTTCGGAGTTCATGCGCCAGGCGTTGCAATATGTCGCTGAACAAGGTCGCTTGCCGTTTCGTCCGGTATTGATGACCGAGGAAGATGAAGAACTGGTCGCCACCGTCCGAGAGCGCCTTGCCTCCCCGCGACGAGTGAAGGTTGAGCTGGATGACCTATAGCCTCGAGTTTGATTCTCGTGCACTCAAAGAGTGGCGAAAGCTTGGTGATACCGTCCGAGAGCAATTCAAGAAAAAACTTGCTGAAGTCCTGTCTCAGCCTCGCATTGAGGCGAACCGGCTGCACTCGCTGCCCGACTGCTACAAGATCAAGTTGCGCAGCAGTGGTTACCGCTTGGTTTACCAGGTGATTGATCAGGAAATTGTGGTTTTCGTGGTCGCTGTGGATCGCCGCGAGCGCGATCAGGTCTATCGCAAGGCGGCTGACCGGCTTGAATAGATTCAACCTGGCCTTGCGTATGACTTTGTGTTTTCCCACATCCGCACCACAGAGGCTCAGGACGCGCAGGGGTCATCCCCCTCTGCTTTACTTTCTCCCCGAACCACCACCACCCGTCGACGATTCGTCATACGGAATGGAACTTAATGATCGACAGACGTTTCCTTCAATCCGCCAAGAAGGAAATGACTATCGATTCAATAAAATTCATAAATTTGTTTCATAGGTGGTGCCGTTTTAGTCTTGCTCTATCGTCGGTCGCAACACAGAGGGCCGGTCTGCTGAGGAAAAAGGAGAAAGCAGCATGTCGAACCAAGGTAAGTGCCCGTTCCACAACACGTCCGGTGGTGGCACCAGCAATCGTGACTGGTGGCCCAATCAACTGCGTGTGGAGCTGCTTAGCCAGCATTCGGACCGTTCGAACCCACTCGGGGAGAACTTCAACTATCGCGAAGAATTCAAAAAGATCGATTACTCCGCGCTCAAGGCAGACCTCAAGGCGCTGCTGACCGATTCCCAAGACTGGTGGCCGGCCGACTGGGGCAGCTACGGCGGCCTGTTCATTCGCATGGCCTGGCACAGCGCCGGTACCTACCGCACAGTGGATGGCCGTGGTGGTGCGGGCCGTGGCCAGCAACGCTTCGCGCCGCTGAACTCGTGGCCCGACAACGTCAGCCTGGACAAGGCGCGTCGCCTGCTGTGGCCGATCAAGCAAAAGTACGGACAGAAAATTTCCTGGGCTGACCTGATGATCCTCGCCGGCAACGTGGCGCTGGAGTCCTCGGGCTTCCGCACCTTCGGTTTTGGCGCGGGCCGGGAGGATGTGTGGGAACCGGACCTGGACGTCAACTGGGGCGACGAGAAAGCCTGGCTGACTCACCGTGACCCGGAAACCCTGGCCAAGAGCCCACTCTCGGCCACTGAAATGGGCCTCATCTACGTCAACCCCGAAGGCCCCAACGCCAGCGGTGATCCCGCTTCGGCCGCGGCCGCGATCCGCGCCACCTTCGGCAACATGGCGATGGACGACGAGGAAATCGTCGCGCTGATCGCTGGCGGTCACACTCTCGGCAAGACCCACGGTGCCAGCGCCGCCACCCACGTTGGTGTCGACCCGGAAGCCGGTGGCATCGAAGCCCAGGGCCTGGGCTGGACCAGCACCTATGAAAGCGGTGTCGGCGCCCACGCCATCACCTCCGGCCTGGAAGTGATCTGGTCGCAGACCCCGACCCAGTGGAGCAACAACTTCTTCGAAAACCTGTTCAAGTTCGAGTGGGTGCAGACCCGCAGTCCGGCAGGCGCCATTCAGTTCGAAGCGGTGGACGCGCCGGAGATCATGCCCGACCCGTTCGACCCGTCGAAAAAACGCAAGCCAACCATGTTGGTGACCGACCTGACCTTGCGTTTCGACCCCGGCTTCGAAGCGATCTCGCGACGTTTCCTCAACGATCCTCAAGCGTTCAGCAATGCCTTCGCCCGCGCCTGGTTCAAGCTGACCCACCGCGACATGGGCCCGAAAGCCCGCTACCTCGGCCCGGAAGTGCCGAACGAAGACCTGATCTGGCAAGACCCGCTGCCCGCAGCGCTGTATCACCCGAGCGCGGACGATATCGCCGACATCAAGGCGCGCATCGCCGAATCGGGTCTGTCGGTCAGCGAACTGGTTTCGGTGGCCTGGGCCTCGGCTTCGACCTTCCGTGGCGGCGACAAGCGCGGCGGTGCCAACGGTGCGCGCCTGGCATTGGCGCCACAGAAGGACTGGGCGGTCAACGAAATCGCGGTCGGCACCCTGGAGCGCCTGAAGGCGGTGCAGCAGGCGGCCAACAAGGCATCGCTGGCTGACGTGATCGTCCTCGCGGGTGTGGTCGGTATCGAACAGGCGACCAAGGCTGCCGGCGTGAACGTGCATGTACCGTTCGCTCCGGGCCGGGTCGATGCGCGTCAGGACCAGGTGGATATCGAGTCCTTCGAATACCTCGAGCCGCTGGCCGATGGCTTCCGCAACTACCGCAACACCGACAGCCCGGCCAGCACCGAATCGCTGCTGATCGACCGCGCCCAGTTGCTGACCCTGACCGCGCCGGAACTGACTGCTCTGGTCGGTGGCCTGCGGGTTCTGGGGGCCAACTACGATGGCAGCCAGCACGGCGTCTTCACCCATCGCGTCGGCGAGTTGAGCAACGACTTCTTCGTCAACCTGCTGGACATGGGCACTCAGTGGAAAGCCGTAGGCGACTCCACCGAACTGTTCGAAGGTCGCGACCGCAAGACCGGCGAAGTGAAATACACCGCCACCCGCAATGACCTGGTGTTCGGTTCCAACGCCATCCTGCGGGCCTACGCCGAGGTGTATGCCAGCAGCGACGCCAAGGAGAAGTTCGTCAAGGACTTCGTCGCCGCGTGGACCAAGGTGATGAACCTGGACCGTTTCGACCTCGCCTGAGGCAGAGCGGCGCCTGTCGCGAGGCAGGTGATCTGTTGACGTGATGAAGGCCCGGTGAAGTTCTGCCTCACCGGGCTTTTTTTGCATTCGCTTCGGCTACAATGCCGCCCCCTCGACCCCCTTCACATCCCAGGTTTCCATGTCCGGCAACGCTCTCTATACCGACCTGTCGGGCTACTACGACCTGATGTGCGCCAGCATCGACTACCGCGCGCAAAGCCATAGCGTCCACCGCCTGCAGCAGCTCTTCGGCAATGGCGGCATACGGCACCTGGACCTTGCCTGCGGCACCGGCCCTCATGTTCGTCACTTCATCGATGCCGGTTACCAGAGCGCCGGGCTCGACATCAATCAGCCCATGCTCGACCGGGCTGCATTGCGATGCCCTGAGGCGCAGTTTGCACTGGGGGACATGTGTGGTTTCAGCGTGGCCGAGCCGGTGGACCTGATCACCTGTTTTCTCTACTCCGTCCACTACAGCGGCGGTATCGAACGCCTCAAAGCCTGCATTGCCAGCGTGCATGCGGCGCTGGCTGCGGGTGGCGTGTTCTGCTTCAACGCCGTGGACAAGCAGCGGATCGACAACGGCTCGTTCGTCTCCCACACCGACACACTCGATGAGGCCCGGTTCGCGTTTCGTTCAGCCTGGCATTACGAAGGGGAGGGCGAGCGGCAGTCGCTGAGATTGAGCATCGAGCGGACGCTGGCGGGGGAAACCCAGGTCTGGCATGACGAACACCCGATGGTGGCGGTGAGCTTCGACGAGCTGCGGGCGCTGTTGGAACCGTACTTCGAGGTGCATGTGCTGGAGCATGATTACGAGAAGCTGGTGTCGTGGGATCAGGCCTCGGGGAATGCGTTGTTTGCGTGTGTGAAGATCTGACTCTGCCGAGGCCGGCTTCGGACGATAGCCAAGGCTGAGCCCTGGCTATCTGTGCCAATGGAGCTGGGGGCTATCGCTTACTGCTTTTTATAACCCACCAGCCACATGTTGGTATCTACGCCAGCCTCACATACGCCGCTTACCGCGATGAGTCACTCGGGACCATGGGCGCGCGCTTAAGCCGGAGCCGTCGCCGGATCACAAGGCCGATGGTGACCGCTACGATCAGCAGCACGCTGAAGAAGATAGTGTTGAAAACCGGGAAAGGCTCCGAGCGGCTGCTGGTTGCCTTGAGGTCAGTGATGTTCGGGAACATTGAAAAGATCTGGAAGCGCCACCCGTAGTAGCGAATCACCGCTAGCTGGCTCTGATCACGGGAATAGTCCTGGGCTTTGGCCTGCAGATCAGCGCTGTCGAACTTGAAGTACCAAGGGAACCCCCAGCCAGTGTCTTCATTGCGGTAGACGACGACTTCACGATCAGCGTCCGACGATACCGTGTTGATGAAGTACACGTCCCGGGTAGGGCCATCTGCAGGATTTTCTGCATTGATGACACCATCTGCGTCCATCCTTTTCACTTCGACACCGGTGATGTGCACCACCTTGTGGCGTGGGAGATAGTGGTGAAAGCACAGCGCAGCGACTGTTACCAATATCAGGCAGAGAACGGCAATGGAACGTTTGACCCAGGGCATTGAGTGATCACTCTCGAGAAACGGAGGAATATGAGGGTAATGCCATCTGTTTGCGCAGGATGGTTGTTACAGAATGCGTCAACGCAATGCGTAAACGCCAGCCAGTCAGTCAAGAAGCAGGTGACCTTTTCAGGGCCGCCTTCGCGGGTACGCATTGTACTTGTAGGAGCGAGCTTGCTCGCGCAGGCGGGTGTGTGCTGACCGCCCCCCTCGCGCGCAAGCTAGCTCCTACG
>NZ_JANLOA010000044.1:0-8760 GCF_025466035.1 Pseudomonas sp. 20P_3.2_Bac5
TTGCCGAAGATCCACAGGCGGTCGCAATGGACCAGGCGGTGGCCTTCGGCGCTGTGCAGGAAACCGTAGAAAAAGCCTTCCTCGCGCATGATGCGTTCGACGAAGTGGTAGTCGGTGTCGCCGGCCTGCACGCAGTATTCCCGCGTTTCATGAGCGTTGGTGATGCGCTGTTCGTAGTCCAGATTGAGGGCGTGTTTCTTGAGCATCGCGGTGGCGATGTCGGGCACGGTGAGGGTCTGGAAAATGCGCCAGTCCGACGCCAGTCGCAGGCGAGCCAGGCGCGGCTCGACGACAGCGCGGTAGCGGGTGCGGCGAAAGCCGGTCGCGCCTTGCTGGAACGAACTGACCGAGCCGTGCACATAGCGCACGGGCTGGCCGCCTTGCCAGAGTGTGAGCAGCGCCGGACGGTCGAGGACCTGGCCAAAGTCGACGGCGGGGTTGGCGCAGCTCAGGTCGACTTCGAGGTTGAAGGTTTCGGAGAGGCCTTCGGTGAGGTGAAACTCTACGACTTCGAAGTCATCGGAACCGGCGGTGAAAGTGAAGCGCAGGTCGGATTGGGCGGGCATGCAGTGCTCCCTGCAACTGCGCCCCCAATGCCAGTTTCAGCGTGGGGGCGCATGTGGATAGGTATCCACCAGGGCGCCAGCCAGGTACTTGCTGGCCGCTGACCGCAGGGGATTGCCTGAGGAATGAATTCCGCAGAAATCCTGAATGCCGGTCAGCGGCGGGTATATAGGAAAAGTCCTAATCAAGCCGCTGAAACTACCGAAGTTTTAAGCGGCGAGTTGCTCGCTCATTACCCGATCACATACTGCAACACCACCTCCAGCGGATGACGCAACTGCTTGTCCGCCAGTCGCTTGACCTGGCTACGGCACGAATACCCGGTCGCCAGCGGCTCGCCTTCCTTCTCCAGCTTGCCCGCCCAGGACTGCTCGAAGATGGTCTTCGAGGTTTCCTGATTCCGCGCCTCATGGCCGTAGGTGCCGGACATCCCGCAGCAGCCCGTCGCTTCGGTCGCGAGTTTCAGGCCCAGGCGCGCGAACACTTGTTCCCACTGTTTGGTACTGGCCGGTACGTTGGTCTTCTCGGTGCAGTGGGCCATCAGGCGGAAGTTGGCCGTCTTGCCGCCGACGTGCTCAGGCAGCACGTCCATCAGCCATTCCTGCGGCAACAGCACGTTCGGGCAGCCTTCCAGGCCGGGGACTTTCTGGTATTCCTGGCGATAGACCAGGGTCATCGCCGGGTCCAGGCCCACCAGCGGCACGCCGCAGTCGGCCAGGGCCTTGAGCTGGGTGCCGTTGCGGATCGCCGCTTTGGCGAAGGCGCCAAGGAAGCCTTGCACGTGCAGCGGCTTGCCGTTGGCGCTGTACGGGGCGAGGAACACTTTGTGGCCGAGGCGGTGGGCGAGGTCGATGAACGACGCCAGCAGCGGTGTTTCGAAGTAGCGGGTGAAGGCGTCCTGGACCAGCACGATGCTGCGCTCGCGCTGCGCCGGGGTCAGTTCGCGCAGGGCCGGCACGCTCGCGGCGCGGACGTTGCAGCGGGTCAGGGTGGCCTGGAAGTTGAAGCGGCTGATCAGCGGGCTGTCGACCATGCCGATCTGGTCCGCCAGCAGCTTGCTCACCCATTTCGAACCCATCACCGCGTTGTACAGCCCCGGCGCGTGGGCCAGGTACGGAATGGTGAACTCCAGCGAGCCGATCAGGTAGTCGCGCAGCGGACGTTGATAACGCTTGTGGTACAGCTCGAGGAAGCGCGAACGGAAGTCCGGCACGTTGACCTTGATCGGGCACTGCCCCGCGCAGGACTTGCACGCCAGACAGCCGGCCATGGCGTCGTAGACCTCATGCGAGAAATCGGCCTGGCCGCGTTGCTGGGCGCGGCTATTGCGCAGGCGTTGCGGCAGGCCCTTGAGCCAGGACGCCTTGTTTTGCGCCGCGGCCAGCACGTCGATATTGGCCGAGCCCTGCAGGCGCAGCCATTCGCGGATCAGCGAGGCGCGGCCCTTGGGCGAGTGACGGCGTTCGCGGGTGGCTTTCCATGACGGGCACATGGCGTCGTCGGGGTCGAAGTTGTAGCAGGCGCCGTTGCCGTTGCAGTGCACCGCGCTGGCATAGCTCTGCCAGACGCGCTCGTCGATCTGCCGGTCGTGCTCGCCGCGCAGCGGCGCTTCGTTGACCTTGATCAGGCCTTCGGCGCTGTCCGGCGGGGTGCAGATCTTGCCGGGGTTGAGCTGGTTGTACGGGTCGAAGGCGCCTTTGAGGCGTTGCAGTGACGGGTACAACTCGCCGAAGTAGGCCGGCACGTATTCCGAGCGCAGGCCCTTGCCGTGCTCGCCCCAGAGCAGGCCGCCGTAGCGTTGGGTCAGCGCGGCCACGGCATCGGAAATAGGTTTGACCAGCGCGGCCTGGGCCGGGTCTTTCATGTCCAGCGCCGGGCGCACGTGCAGCACGCCGGCATCGACGTGGCCGAACATGCCGTAGGTCAGGCCGTAGCCGTCGAGCAGGGCGCGGAACTCGGTGATGTAGTCGGCCAGTTGCTCCGGCGGCACCGCAGTGTCTTCCACGAACGGCTGCGGGCGCACTTCACCCTCGACGTTGCCGAGCAACCCCACCGAGCGCTTGCGCATGGTGTAGACCCGCGTGACCGCGGCGGAGCCTTCGGCCAGGGTGTGGCCGAGGCGCTCGACGCTACGGTCGGCCTGCAGGTGTTCGATAAAGGCGGCGACCCGGGCGTTGACCTCGTCCGGCTCATCGCCGCAGAACTCCACCAGGTTGATGCCCAGGGTCGGCTTCTCCGGGTCGGCCGGGAAGTATTCGGCGACGCTGTGCCAGACGATGTCCTGCATCGCCAGCATCAGCACCCGCGAGTCCACCGTCTCGATCGACAACGGCTTGTGCGCCATCAGCGCATTGGCGTCGCGCAGGGCGTCCATGAAGCTGACGTAGCGAACGTTGACCAGCACTGCGTATTTCGGGATCGGCAGCACATTGAGCTTGGCCTCGACCACATAGCCCAGCGAACCCTCGGCGCCGCACAGCACGCTGTTGAGGTTGAACAGGCCGGCGTCGTCGCGCAGGTGCGCGAGGTCGTAGCCGGTCAGGCAGCGGTTCAGTTTGGGGAAAGTGCTTTCGATCAGTTCGCCCTGGGTTTCCTGGATCTCGCGGGCCATGCGGTAGACCTCGCCGACCCGGCCGGGCAGGGCGCAGGCGGCGTCCAGCGCGGCGTCATCGATCGGCAGGCTGTGCAGGCGCTCGCCGCCGAGCAGCACGCTGTGCAGTTCCAGCACGTGGTCGCGGGTCTTGCCGTAGGTGCAACTGCCCTGGCCGCTGGCGTCGGTGTTGATCATGCCGCCGACGGTGGCGCGGTTGGAGGTAGACAGCTCCGGGGCGAAGAACAGCCCGTGGGGTTTCAGCGCGGCGTTGAGCTGGTCCTTGACCACCCCGGCCTGGACCCGTACCCAGCGTTCCTCGACGTTGATTTCGAGGATGCTGTTCATGTGCCGCGACAGGTCGACGACGATGCCGTCAGTCAGCGACTGGCCGTTGGTGCCGGTGCCGCCGCCGCGCGGGGTCAGCTTGATCTGCTGGAAGCGCGGCTCGGCCATCAGCGTGGCGACCCGCGCCACGTCGTCGGCATCCCGCGGGAACACCGCGGCCTGGGGCAGGCGCTGGTAGATGGAGTTGTCGGTGGCGAGCACCGTGCGGGTGCCGTAATCAGTGCTGAACTGGCCACGGAAACCGGCGGCGCGCAGGGCATCGAGAAACGCGGTGTAGTCGGTGGCGGGTGCGCTCACCGGCAGTTGGGCGATCATCACGGGATGGCCTCTTTATAGGTCGGGCTAATCATGAATACCTGACGTGAAGGTATGGTCAGTACGTCGCCAGGTAGTGGATGATGCCAATGATTCCCGAGTCTTGCGCGGCGCACAAACGGATAATGGCGCGGCCTTTGATGAGTTTTATGAATGAATTACCGAAACTTGACCCCGTCGATGTCGCTGCTCCTGGCATTCGAGGCCGCGGCCCGGCATGAAAGCTACACCCGCGCGGCGGTGGAATTGTCCCTGACCCAGAGCGCGGTGAGTCGCCAGGTCCAGGCCCTGGAGCAGCAATTGGGGGTGGTGCTGTTCCGCCGCGAAGGGCGCACGGTCAAGCTCACCGAGGTGGGCCGGGTCTACCAGCGGGAGATCAGCGAGGCCCTGGGCCGGATCCGCAGCGCCACCCTGCATGCCATCGCCCACCAGGCCGGCGGCGGCAACCTGCGCCTGGCGACGCTGCCGACCTTCGGCTCGAAATGGCTGCTGCCGCGCCTGCACGAGTTCTATCGCCGCCACCCCGAAGTGCTGGTGCACATCAATTCCAGGATCGAACCGGTGGACTTCGCCACCAGCGGCATCGACGCCGCCATCGTCGTTGCCAGCGGCGACCAGCCGGGGCTGATCTGCCACCGGCTGCACGCCGAGGAACTGGTGGTGATCCTGTCACCGGCGCTGGCGGCTTCTCGCGAGGTGTGGACGCCCGAGGCGATCAGCCGTCAGCCGCTGCTTAGCGTCGCCAACAACCCGCATGCCTGGGGCGACTGGTTCACCCACCATGGCCTGGCCCATCAGGCCATGCGCCTGGGGCCAAGCTTCGAACTGACCTCGCACCTGATCCAGGCCGTGCGCGCGGATATCGGCATCGGCCTGGTGCCGCGGATCCTCATCACCGATGAACTGGCCGACGGCACGCTCGCCATCCCGGTGCAGCCCTACGCCAGCGCCCGCAGCTATTACCTGGTGTACCCGCCGCGCAACCAGTCGCTGCCGGCGCTGGAAGCGTTTCGGGGGTGGTTGCTGGAAGAGCCGGATATGCGGGTTTGAGGGCGCTGAAAAACCAGCGCCCGGTCGCCAATCACCTCACCGATCCTGATCCAGCACCAACGGCAAATACAGGTTGGCAATCGACAACAGTGGCCGCTGATCCTCTTCCAGTGATGAATACAAGGTCAGCGAGAACAGCCACTCACCCCCTTCACGTTGCGGGTTGACCTGCCCATACCAGGTGTCCACCGCTGTCTGCAGATTACCCGCCGTCCCATCATCGAGAATCTGGTTGGGATACAGGTACACCGGAGTCTCGCTGACCAGCCCGTGGCTCGGGTCCTCCGGGTCGGTTGCCAGTTCATAGGCATAGGCCACGCCGAGGGTGACGCTCAGTTCACCCGCGCTGGCGGCGGCACCGAACAGGGTGTCGAACGCGGTTTGTAGCGCGGCGCTGACGGTGGTCGGTGTAGTGCTCAGCGGCACGCGCTGGTCCCAGGCGTTGAATGGCGTTGCGACGCTGGCGGCTTCCACCCGGTCGGTCTGGAAGACGAACGCCGGGTTGGTCGCGGGGCCGTCGGCACCGAGCAGTTTCTGGTTGCGCCGGACCAGTATCGAGCCGGTCGCGTTCTGCCAACGAGCCACGTTGAGGCCGACGAAACTCAGGCTGAAGGTGGGCCAGGATGCCGGTACCTGGGCATCGTCCGGCACCCGATACAGCGACTCCGTCGCCGAAACCTCCTCGCGCAGCAAGGTGACGCTCAGGCCCGCGGCGGTGAGGGCGGCGACCTCTGGCCAGTTGCCGTCCGGGCCGATGTCGGCGCTGGCGGCGGTCAGGCTCAGGCTGGCGACTTCACGGCTGCCGACCTCCGGACCGTCGCGGTCGGTTACCCGCGCCTGGAAGCTGAACTGGTCGCTGTCGCCGCTCTGCGCCAGGGTGTTCGGCGTGCTTGTCAGGCGTTCGGTCCATTTGCTGGCCACGGCGCTGGCGAGGTCGCGCAAGGTATCCGCGGCATTGCTCTGGGTCGGCGTCAGTGGCCCGGTGTCGGGCAGGGCGCCGAGGATTTCCCAGAGCGGATCGGCCACTGCCACATAGCGCGCCAATTGCACGAACAGGTCTTCGTCACTGGTGGCAAGGAGCATTTGCTGGCCCGGGCGCAGGTTGTAGCGGAAGGTCAGGCTGACATCGTCCTGTTCGGCGTGTTCGTGGGAGTAGGTAAAGCGGTGATCCCACAGCGGCATGCTCGCCAGGGTGGCCGGGCTGTCTACCCGTAGGTTGGCGCGCAGGCGCTGGCTGCGCAGGTTCTGCCGCAACTCGGGGCTGAGCGCGGTGGCCGTGGCGCGCTGCTCGACGATCACCGGCAACGCCGGGAAGTTGCGCAGCGGGATCGGCACCGAGACTTCTCCCAGGTTGGTGGTCAGCGCAGCCGGCAGGTTGGCGCCACCCAACGGCGGCACGAAGGTCAGCCACTGCGAGGCGGCATAGCCGTCGGGCAGGCCGGCGGTGCTGATATTGCGCTCCATGTCGGTGATGCCGAAGGCCATGTTGGCGGTGACCGCGCGGTGGGTGGCCGGGTCGGACTCGGTCAGCAGCAGGGTGATGAAGGGCGAGAAGTCGGTCAGCCAGCACTTGCCCGCGCTCATGCTCCAGGAACGGTCTTCGCCGCCGCTGGTGACCTGGACGCCGCCGTACAGATCGGCCGGCAGCAGGCCGCTGGCGGCGTCTTGCCACGGCGAGGTCACGCTGCGGTTCAGTTGCACCAGGGTCGAGGCGCTCCAGGCCCGCGACAGGCTGACCCCCAGTTGTTGTTCCAGGGTGGTGGCCGCCGCGGCCTGTCCGCTGGCGGCGTCGGGATCGCTGATTTCCAGCACCGCTGCCAGGCCTTCGGGAATCGATCCGGCGAGGCTGCGCTTGACGGCCACCAGGTCGCTGAGGGTCTGCCGGGTGTCCACGCTGCGGTACAGCGCGGCGGCATTGCTCGCGCCGAGGATGCGGTCGACATCGGAAAGGAAGCGGCTGGCCCACGGCTCGACATCGATGCCCTGGAAGTCGCGTTCGCTGCTTGCCGTGGACAGCGTGCCGTCCACCAGCAAGGCCTGGATAGGTACGTCCTGGCGGCTGACCAGGCTTTTGTACAACGGGGTCAGGGCGAAGAAGCGCGGCTGCGGTCCCGCCGCGCCGGGCACCGTGGTGGTGCCGGCGATGGTCAGGGCGCTGATGCCTGCCGGGCCGAAGTCCACGGCCCAGAGGTCGCGGCTGTCTTCGAGGGCGCGGCCGGTGGCGATGCGTAGTTGCGGCAGTGCGGTACGCATGGCGACGATAAAGGCGTTGAAGGCCAGGCCGCCGCCTTCATCCTCGGCCACCGGTGCCTGCGGCGCCGGGATCAGGCTGCTGCTGGTGGCGACACCGCTGCCATCGTCGGCGGCGAAGTCCGGGTTGATCAGCGCCGCGGGACGGCTCAGTTGCAGATGGACACTGAGCGGGAATGACGGTCCCGGATAAGGGCCCTGCGCACCGATCGGCAGGCTGATGCGCACCGTGGCCGGTGGCACCAGGGCCCGTGCGTCGGCGGCGAACAACGGTTGATCGAGGTTGGCCGGGGTCTCGACGATGACCTGGGCGTTGACCTGCACGCCGGCTTCGGCGAAGCGCACGATCAGGCTGTTCAGGCAGTCGTTGGCCCGGGTCTCGACCTGCACCTCGCTTTGCGGCGCAGCGAGGCTGACGCCGGCGGCGATCAACCCCGGCGTGCCGGCGTTGGCCAAGGCAAAGGCCCCGGCGGAAACCCCCAGCAGCGCGGCAATCTGCGCTGGAGTGGTCGCGCTGGCAAACAGAGCCGGCGGGCAGATCAGCAGGGCATTGCTGGCCAGGGCACTGCTGTTGTCGCCGATGCTGGCGAGCAGGTCCGCCAGGGTCGCGCCGGATGCTTGCTGCTGGAGTTGGGCCAACGTTGCGGCGAGGCTCTGGCCGCTGCTGGCGGTGGTGATGCTGTAACTCACGCCCGACACGTCGATGACCAGCGTCACCCCGCCGGCGATCAGGCCGGGTATTTCCAGGTTGGCCTCGGCCAGGGCCTGGCTGGTGTCGGCAACACCCCAGTCGAAACGCGGCGCGATGTTGTCGAGGCTGTCGCCGGCCTGCACGCTGTAAGGCACGCGCAACGCGCTGTCCGGCGCCGGCCAGGCCACCCGCCCGGGCAGGGCGAAGGCGCCGTCGGCGGGCACCGCCAGGTCCGGGTTGGCCTGCAACAGCAGTTCGGCCGGGCAGGCGTGGGCGTCGGCGAACTGGTGCAGGGTCTGTGCGCCATCGGCGGCGATGCCGGCACCGTCGTTGAAATCCCCCAGATACAGCAGGGTGCCCATGTCGAACAGGTTCAGCGTGGCGGTGTTCAGCGCCGCCAGCGCGGTCTGGTCGAGACCGCTGCCATTGCGCGCCAGCGTGTCGTCGTGGCCGGCGACCCACACGGTGCTGGAAATCATTTGGCTGGCCTGGAAAATCCCCGGCAGCGCCTGATGACTTTGCCCCAGGTCCGCCGCAGTGACGTTGACGCCCTGGCTGGCGAATGCCGCGCAGACATCCAGCAGCGAGCGGATCGGGTTGGGCGCATCGCTTGTGGTGACGGTGATCGAGACCAGGGTGTCGTCGGACACGGCCACCGCGAAAGTGAAGCCCGGCGTGAGGATGGCCGCGCTGGCGTTGTCGCTGGCCAGCAGGCCCGGCAGGGTGCCGAGGGCGTTGGCCAGGGTCGCCAGGTTGGCGCTGCCGTCGCCGGTGCTGCGGGTCAGCGGCGGCGAGACCGCCAGCACCGCGCCGCTGCGCAGCGGCAGGTCGCCGTTGGCGGGCGAGGCTAGCAGCGTTTCGGCGCTGATCACCGGCCAGCCGCTGGGGCCAGCGGTGGTGGCGATGGTCGTTGCGCTGTCGTTCTCGGCGACGATCGCGTAGGCCGGCACCG
>NZ_JANLOA010000115.1:0-7858 GCF_025466035.1 Pseudomonas sp. 20P_3.2_Bac5
AGCCGTCGCCTTGCTGAAGCCATAAAAAACCGACGCACAATGCATCGGTTTTTTTGTCTTGCCAGATCCGGTCAGACCTTGGACTTTTCCAGGTTCGCCAGAATCCGCGTATGAACCCGCATGCACACCGCCAGGTCCTCTTCATCCACGCCGATGAACAACTCCAGTCGCAGGGCGTTGGCGATGGTTTCGATCTGGTCGATCAGTGGCTTTGCCGGTGGGCAAAGGACGATCTTCTTCGCGCGGCGATCTTCCACCACCGCCTGACGCCGCACCAACCCCTGGGCTTCGAGGCTGTCGAGCAGCCGGGCCAGGGTCGGACCTTCAACCCCCACGCTCTGCGCCAACTCGCGCTGAGTCGGTGCTTCTTCGAAGCGGGCCAGGTGCAACAGCACAAGCCAGCGCGCCTGGGACAGGTTCAGGCCCGCCAGGCGGCGGTCCAGTTCGGCACGCCAGCCCCGGGACATATGGGCCAGTTGCATCCCGAAGCGGTGTTGATCGGTCAACGGCATAAAAAACTCATAATCAGAACTAATTATTAGCCAGCTAACCATGGCCGTTGCCCTTAGGCAAGGTTCATCTGGACGAGGCTTCACGGCAAACGTAAAAAATCATGACAGGCGCGCCGGTCACATCTCGAATTCGGACGCCAGTGCAGCACGTACGCAATACAGCACGCCTTCTGGCACCCGCGCGCCAAACAGCGGGCTGATCTCCGACACTGGCGGCAGTTCGCCCTCGCCATCGAGGAACGCGTCCTGCACTTCCGCCATCAGGTCTTCCGGCAGGTCCAGGGCTTGCTCCAACGACAGTTCCTGGCGACCGATGGCCTCGGCGAGCAGGCTGTAGACGTTCTTCTCGCTGCACTGCAACTGCCCGGCGATCTGTGCCGGGGTCATGCCGGCGCGGGCCAGGGTGACGAGTTCGTGGCGCAGATCGGCAACCACCGGAGGCGCCTCGGCTGCGCCGCCCAGCACTTCGAGGAAGGCCTGGCCATAACGCTCCAGCTTGCGCGCACCAACGCCGCTGACCTGGGCCATCTCGCTGAGGCTGGTCGGCTGGCTGCGGAGCATTTCCAGCAAGGTGGAATCGGGGAAGATCACGTAAGGCGGTACCCCGTGCTCCTCGGCCAGTTTGCGGCGCAGGGCGCGCAGGGCTTCCCACTGCTCGCGCTCCTCGCCGCGCACCAGTTGACTGGCCGGGCTGCCGCCGCTGCTGCTGGACTTGCTGCTGGTCTGCGGCTTGAGGTCGCGGCGCAGTTCCAGACTGACTTCGCCACGCAGCAACGGCCGGCAACTGTCGGACAGACGCAGGCCGCCATAACCCTCCAGATCGATATCGACCAGGCCGCGCGCCACCAACTGGCGGAACAGCGAACGCCATTCGCCCTCGGCGCGGGCCTTGCCGACGCCGTAGACCGCCAGCTTCTCGTGACCGAAGTTGCGTATTTTTTCGTTGTCCTTGCCCAGCAGCACATCCACCAGGTGCCCGACGCCATAACGCTGGCCGGTGCGATAGACCGCCGACAGCGCCTGACGCGCCGACTCGGTGGCATCCCAGGTCTGCACGCCGTCGACGCAGTTGTCGCAATGGCCGCAGGGCTGCGGCAGCTCCTCGTCGAAGTAACGCAGCAGGGCCTGGCGACGGCAGCGGGTTTCTTCGCAGAGGGCGAGCATGGCATCGAGCTTGTGCTGCTCGACGCGCTTGTGCCGCTCATCGCCCTCGGAGTTCTGCAGCATCTGCTTGAGCATCACCATGTCTTGCAGGCCGTACGCCATCCAGGCATCGGCGGGCAAACCGTCACGGCCGGCGCGACCGGTTTCCTGGTAATAGGCTTCCAGTGACTTGGGCAAGTCGAGGTGGGCGACGAAGCGCACGTTGGGTTTGTCGATACCCATGCCGAAGGCAATGGTTGCCACCATGATCAGCCCTTCCTCATTGAGGAAGCGGCGCTGGTTGGCGGCACGGGTCTCGGCCGGCAGCCCGGCGTGATACGGCAGCGCCGGGAAACCCTGGTCGCAGAGGAACGCGGCGACCTCATCGACCTTCTTGCGCGACAGGCAGTAAACGATCCCGGCGTTACCGCGGCGCTCGCCGAGGAACGCCAGCAACTGCTTGCGCGGCTGCTCCTTGGGTACGATGCGGTAGAAGATGTTCGGACGGTCGAAGCTGGAGAGAAAGCGCTCGGCGTCTTGCAGGTGCAGGCGGGTGACGATTTCTTCCCGTGTACGCATGTCCGCCGTGGCGGTCAGGGCGATGCGCGGCACATTGGGGAAGTACTCGGCCAACTGGCCCAGTTGCAGGTATTCGGGGCGGAAATCATGGCCCCATTGCGACACGCAGTGGGCCTCGTCGATGGCGAACAGGGCAATATCGAGTTCACGCAGGAAGTCCAGCATGCGCGGCTGCACCAGGCGTTCCGGCGCGAGATAGAGCATTTTCAGCTCACCGCGGCGGATCCGCCCGGCCAGTTCGCGCTGTTGCTCGGCGCTCAGGGTGGAGTTCAACGAGGCGGCGGCCACGCCCAGCTCGTCGAGGGTCGCGACCTGGTCTTCCATCAGCGCGATCAGCGGCGACACCACCACCGCCAGGCCATTGCGCAACAGCGCCGGAACCTGGAAGCACAGCGACTTGCCGCCGCCCGTGGGCATCAGCACCAACGCATCGCCGCCGTTGGCCACGCGTTCGATGATCGCCCCCTGGCGTCCCCGGAAGCTGTCGTAGCCGAAGATATCCTTGAGGACGCGCTGAGCCTGTTCGAGCATAACCACTCCAAAAATCGTGAAACCATCCGGCCACAGGCTGGATGAAAACCGTCCGCGACTCACGCAAAAATGCGCAAGCAGCTTTTACCGGGGAAATCCGCATCCACCGGAAAAAAGCCGGCAGTATACCCGAGCACCCAACGCCAAAGGGGGTTGCACGATAGACCGTCATCCTTTGCGTTGCAGGTGCTGCAAAATGCTAGAATTCAGCATCGTTATATTTCCAAGGTAGCCCCTAATGTCCTTCGCTGAGCAATTGACCCGCCTGCAAGCCTTCCTCGACGCCGACGAGCTGCACGAAGAGGCGCTGGACTACGTTGCCGCCCACGGCTACCTGACCGCGCTGTCGATCAGCGCCGAAGAGGTGACCGACCGTGAGTGGATCGACGCCCTGTTCGCCGAGGAACCTCACTACGCCAACGACGCACAGCGTGCCGAGATCGAAGCCACGCTGATCCAGCTCAAGGCCCACATCGCCCGCCAACTGGCCAGCGACGAGGAATTCGAGCTGCCATGCGACCTCGACCTGGGCGACGAGCCTGACGATTCCGACCTGCGTGGCTGGTGCATCGGTTTCATGGAAGGCGTCTTCCTGCGTGAGGAAGCCTGGTTCGAAAGCGCCGAGGAAGAAGTCAGCGAAATGCTCCTGCCGATCATGGTCGGTTCCGGCCTGTTCGATGAACAGCCGGAATTCGCCGACATCGCCAGCGACGCGAACCTGATGGACGACATGATCGTGCAGATTCCGGAAGCACTGACCGCGCTGTACCTGCTCTGCCACGCGCCAGACGAGAAGCCGGCCCTGCTCAAGCCACGCCATCACTGAGTTCGCGTTCGTGCGCTACCTGCTGCTGGCCATCGGCTGGCTCAGCGTCGCGCTGGGGGTGATTGGCATCTTCCTTCCGGTGTTGCCAACCACCCCCTTTCTTTTGCTCGCGGCCGCATGTTTCGCCCGCAGCTCCCCCCGCTTCCATGATTGGCTGGTGAATCACCCGCGCCTTGGCCCGTGGATCCGCGACTACCTCAGCGGCGAAGGCATTCCCCTCAAAGGCAAGGTCTACGCCATCGGCCTGATGTGGGCCAGCATCAGTTTCTCGTGTTACCTGGTGCCTTCGCCGTGGGCGCGTGGCTTCATGTTGACCAGTGCGGTGCTGGTGACGATCTACATCCTTCGACAGAAAACGCTGCGCCGGTCGCTTTGAAAAGGTGTGTATTGGGGCCGTTCGCGAGCAAGCTCGCTCCTACAGCTTCAGCATCGCCAGATCAAACGCCATCGCTGTCCATGCCCATTCGCTGGCAAGCCAGCCCCTACAAGGACAGCATCGCTTCAACGCCCCCAAGGATTATCACTCCCGGTATTCTGTGGAACAAAAAAGCGGGAGCGGCGCCGCATGCTGCGCCACTCCCGCGGTCCCCGCCCTTAAACCGTATCCACTTTCAACGAATGGTCATTGATCATGCCGTTGATGATGGTCGCCGTGTCCGCCCCCGCGGCGATCACCCCTCCCGCTCCCGCCGTCACCCCGTAATGCTGGGCCAGGTCGATCCCCGCAAGGTCGATGGTCTGGGTCGGCGCCGCCCCGGCCACCGAACTGACCTCGATGGTCGACACCACGCTTGCGCCGCTGCCGCTCACCTTGAAGTGCAGGTAGTCATCCAGCGAGGCCGACGTCGTGTTTTCGCCCTGGAGCAACTGCGACAGGTCCAGATGATCGGTGCCCGGGGTAAAGTCGGTCACCACATCGTGGCCGATATCGCCCTGCTGCCAGAGGAACGTGTCGCTGCCCGGCCCACCGGTGAGCGTGTCGTCCCCCCGCCCGCCAATCAGCACATCATCGCCGCCACCGCCGTTGAGCGTGTCATTGCCCAGGCCACCCTCCAGACGGTTCGCGCCACCATCACCGGTAAGGGTGTCGTTGTAGTCCGAGCCAATCAGGTTCTCGATCGAGACCAGCGTATCCAGCCCCGCACCAACCGTGTTCTGCTGGCCAGCGGTACTCAGGTTGACCGTCACGGCGCTCGTGGCGCTTGCGTAACTCGCCGTGTCGATTCCGGCCCCGCCGTCGAGCAGATCGTTACCAAGGCCGCCGATCAGCAAGTCATTGCCGTTGCCGCCGTACAGCGAGTCGTTGCCAGCGCCGCCCACCAACACATCATTGCCGTCTCCCCCGTTGAGGGTGTCGTTGCCGCTGCCGCCGAGCAGGGTGTCGGCATTGGCGGTGCCGGTCAGGGTGGAACTGTCCTGGTAGGTGATATCCAGCGCGCCGGTGGCGGTGCCGCCGTGACCGTCGCTGACGGTGTAGCTGCCGTTGTACTGCGGAGTGCTGTTGGCCGCGCCCGAATAATCGACGGTCATGGTCAACTGGTAGTTCTCGGCGTTGTTGACGCCGCTGCCGCTCGTGTTGGTGAGGTTGACCACATGAATGCTGTAGAGCCCGTCATGAGCGGCGACGAAGGAGCTGCCGTCAGCAATCGTCTGATAGCTGCCAGACGCGTCCTTCCATTCCATCAGTATGTTGCCGACAGGCCGGTCATGGTCGAGCTTGAGGCTCTCGCCCTGTTTCAGGGTGACCGTGATCACGTCTTGATCGTTGGCGTTGGCGGTCGTGACAGCCCCCAGATAGCCACTGACGATCAGCGCCGCGGTCATGGAGCCGCTGGTGCCGGTAAACGTGCTGCGGGCAATGTCCTTCAACTGGTTCGCCGGGCTGTCCCCGTTGCCCGTGAACGGAACGGTCGGCGTAGTACTTCCCACGGTGAAGTCGGCGCCCCGGGCGGCCCAGCCAGTATTGAAGGTGATCGGCGAGGCCGTCAGGCGGTCGTTGTTGGCATCGGTGTCATTGGCCAGCAAGGCCTCGGCCGGCACCGTGATATTGGCCGAGAGAATATTGGTGATGACGTGGTCGGCCCCCGCCACTGGCGCGGCGTTGGTGTAGACATTGATCACCAGGCTGGCATTGCTCAAGTCACCATCGTTATCGCTGACCACAAAGCCGACGTTCTCCACCTGACTGCTGCCAGTGTCCTTCGGCGGGGTGTAGGTGAAATCGCCGCTGTCCATGTTCACCACCAGCGAGCCACCCATTACCGTCTTGACAGTGATGCTGTTGGTCACGGTGTCGAAGGTTCCGCGATCAGTACCACTGGCGGCGTAGGAACCCTGGTTGGAATTGCCTTTCGGATCGTAGGTGTAGGTCGTGCCATCCACCACCAGCGACTTGATGAAGCCGCCATCGGCGCCGAAGTACCCACCGCTCATCAGGCTGCCGGTGATCGGCGCCCCCTGTACCGTGCCAGAGAGCACCGAATTCAACTGGTTGAGATCGGTCACCACAGTGGCATTGGTGTCGGTATGGGTGCTGCCGTCGTAGGCCAGCGGATTGAGGTTGCTGGCGTTGACCCCGCTGCCCAAGCCAATGGCGTAGGACTTGATCCCGTTGGCATCGAGGAAATTGGTCCAGGTAGTTTCCCGGGTGCCGGAAATGGCGTGCCCGGAGGTCGGCTCACCGTCGGAGAAGAAGTAGGTAATGTTCTGCGCACCTACAATTTTTCCGGCAGTGGTGTAGGCACTCTGCGCCGAGGTAGTAGCCGAGTCGTAGTAGGTCGAACCACCGGCGCTAAGGCCGTTGACGATGGTCTTGGCCTGGTCGACCGTGACCCACACCGCCGACTGCCCGGTGGCGCCGCTGGAGAAGGTGACGATCTGCACTTTCACATCGCCCAAGTCATCGTACTTGTCGAGCAATGCGGCAATGGCCTGCTTCGCCAGTTGCAGGCGGGTGAGTCCCGGTACGCCAGAGGCATCGTTCATGCTGCCCGACACGTCGATGACCAGCAGCAGGTTGGAGTCCACCTGCCCCGGCGTGACAGAGCGGGTTGCACCCACGGCCTTCGGCACATCGTCGACGATGTTGATCAGGATGGTACTGGTGGTGAAGTTGCCCAACGCATCCGTCGCCTTGTAGGTGAAGGATTCGGTCATCACGTTCGCGCCGTCGTTGGCACCACCCGGCGTTTTCGGTGCGGAGGTCAGGGTGTATTTGTAGGAACCGTCGGCATTGAGCTGGATCTGGCCGTAGGCGCCAGTCGAGCTTCCCATCAGGCTGTAAGAGATAGCGCCAGAGCCGCCCGACACCGACCCGACCAGAGTCCCACTGCCAGTTTCCGTGGTAGCAGCGGGATCGCTGCCGACCACAGTACCGGCGGCCAGATCCTGGCCATCCTTGATCAGGTCCAGGGCTTTTTCATACACCGTCACATCCTGGTCCTGACCTGCTATCAGCGCACAATCCTTCACATTGACGGTGAGGGTCGTGGTGCTTTCGTCACCGTCGGCATCACGGATGGTGTAAGTGAACACGTCCTGCGCACCGGCAGCGGCCACCGAGTTCGGATTGGCGTGATACACCGCATTCCCCGCGGCATCGAGGGTCAAGGTGCCGTAGGTGCCAGCGACATTGGTGTTCAGCGAGCCAATGGCCGATGTCGCGGTGTTGGAGCCGGCGCGGACACCCACCACCACATTGCTGCCTGGGTCATCGGCGCCCTTGGTGTCGTTGGTCAATACATTGCCGATCACCGTATCGCCCTCGATGACCGAGACCGCATCGGGACGAGCGGTTGGTACATCGTCGACGATGTTTACGTCGAGGCTGCCGCTGGTGGTGCTGCCATCGGTGTCCGTCGCGGTGACGGTGAAACTTTCGGTGAGGTTGTTGATGCCGCCAGCGTTTGGATGGGCTTCGTTGTCCAGCAGGGTGTAGCTGTAGGTCACCACGCCGGTACTGGCGTTGTAGCCGGTGACGGTCAGCGTATTCCCCAGCGGAGTCGTGGCGGTTTGTGGGAAACCGGCAGCCACGCCACCGCTGATGACATTGATACCGCCCACGCTCAGAGTCTGTAGACCGTCCGGTGCGGTAACAGTGAAGGTGCCGGTTTGGGTCAGCGCCGGTGTGTTCGGATTGCTGCCGTCGCTGAGGTTTTTCTCGTAGACCGTCAGTTCCCCACCCGCAACGTTAAGGCCGTTGAGGGTGACTGGGTCGTTGAGGTTCTTGATGTTGAGAACCAGATTGGCGGTGCTGGTGTCGCCGTCC
>NZ_JANLOA010000012.1:0-7055 GCF_025466035.1 Pseudomonas sp. 20P_3.2_Bac5
GACCAGGGGGGGTCAGGGGGGGCGCCCCGGGGAGCACGGCCGGTAAAGATCAAGGAAGTTCGAACAACCCCGCCGCCCCCATCCCGCCACCAATGCACATGGCGATCACCACATACCGCACGCCACGCCGCCGCCCTTCCAGCAGCGCATGCCCGACCATCCGCGCCCCGGACATGCCGAACGGATGGCCGATGGCGATCGCGCCGCCGTTGACGTTCAGCCGCTCCGGCGGGATCTCCAGGGCATCCCGGCAATGCAGGACCTGGCAGGCGAACGCTTCGTTGATTTCCCACAGGCCGATGTCCGCGACATTCAAGCCAAAGCGCTTGAGCAGTTTGGGGATCGCCACCACCGGGCCGATGCCCATTTCTTCCGGCGCGCAGCCGCCCACGGCGATGCCGCGGTAGATGCCCAGCGGTGTCAGCCCGCGACGCTTGGCCTCGGCGCTGCTCATCAGCAGGCTGGCGGCGGCGCCGTCGGAGAACTGCGAGGCGTTGCCGGCGGTGATGAACTCGCCCTGCCCGATCCATTTGCCGTCCTTCCACACCGGCTTGAGCGCGGCGAGGTCGTCCAGGGTGGTGGCGGGCCGGTTGCACTCGTCGCGTTCGACGATCACCCGCTCATGGCCGGCAGGCTGGCCTTCTTTGTCGAACAGCAGGCGGTCGGCGGCGAGCGGCACGATTTCGTCATCGAACAGCCCGGCCCGTTGCGCCGCGGCGGTGCGCTGCTGGCTTTGCAGGCTGTAGTCGTCCTGGGCGGCGCGGCTGATGCCGTAGCGGCGCGAGACGATCTCGGCGGTTTCCAGCATCGGAATGTAAGCGGACGGCATCACCTCCAGCACCGCCTGGGACTGGGCGCGGTAGGTGTTCTTGTGTTTGGTCTGGGTCAGCGACAGCGATTCCACGCCGCCGCCGATGGCGATGTTCATTTCCCCGGCCATGATGCCCTTGGCCGCCACGCCGATGCTCATCAGGCCGGACGCGCACATGCGGTCCAGGGCCATGCCCGGCACGCTGTCCGGCAGGCCGCCGGTGTAGGCACACAAGCGGCCGATGTTGTAGGCCTGGGTGCCCTGCTGCACCGCCGCGCCCATGATTACGTCTTCCACCGCGTCGGCTTCGATGCCGGCGCGCTCCACCACCGCCCGCACCACATGGCCGCCCAGCACCGGGGCCTCGGTGTCGTTGAAGGATCCACGGAAGGATTTCGCCAGGGCGGTACGCGCCGTGGCAACGATTACGACTTCATTCAGGCTCATGACGGGCTCTCTCAAACAGGATTGAAGGTGTAGCGGCTGATGGTGTCGACCACGCAGCCCGGGCGGCTTTCGCCCTCGATTTCGACGCTGACGCGGACCACCGCCTGCACCGCCTCGCCCAACGACTCGACGCGCAGGATCAGGCCATGCCCGCGCACGCGCGCGCCGACCCGCACCGGGGCCGGGAAGCGCACGCGGTCGGAGCCGTAGTTGACGCCCATGGCCATGTTTTCCAGGGTCATCAGTTGCGGCAGGAACAGGTTGGCCAGCGACTGGGTCAGGTAGCCGTGGGCGATGCACACGCCGAACGGGCCGCTGGCGGCGCGCTCGGGATCGACGTGAATCCACTGGTGATCGCCGGTGGCTTCGGCGAACAGGTCGATGCGCGCCTGGTCGATCGTCAGCCACTCGGTGCGGCCCAGGTCCAGGCCCTCGGCATCGAGCAGCGCCCGGGCGCTGCTGAAGGTTTGGCTCATGGCGGACTCCTCAGGCCTGTTGCGAACTGACGGACAGCACTTCGCCGACCATGTAGGAGGCGTAGTCGCTGGCGAGGAACATCATCACATTGGCCACTTCCCAGACTTCCGCGGCCCGGCCGAAGGCTTCGCGCCCGGCGAGGCTGGCCAGCAGTTCTTCGCTGGAGGCTTTCTTGAGGAAGTCATGCAGGGCGATGGACGGCGACACCGCGTTGATCCGCACGCCGTGTTCGGCGGCCTCGAGTGCGCTGCAACGGGTCAGCGCCATGACCCCGGCCTTGGCGGCGGCGTAGTGGGCCTGCTCCTTTTGCGCACGCCAGCCAAGCACCGAGGCGTTGTTGACGATGGCGCCGGCGCCGCGGCGCTGCATGTGCGGGAGGATGGCGCGGGTCATGCGGAAGGTGCCGGTGAGGGTCACGTCGAGCACCCGCGACCATTCTTCGTCGCTCATCTCGACCACGGTTTTCTGGCCGCCGAGGCCGGCGTTGTTGATCAGCACATCGACGCCGCCGAGCTGGTGTTCGGCGGCGTCGACCAGGGCCTGGACCTCGGCTTCGACGGTGACGTTGCACAACTGGCCGTAGATTGCCTGCAGACCGGTTTCCGCCTTCAGGCGCTCCACCGCTTCTTCCAGTCGGCGCGGATGGATGTCCGAGATCATCAATGCCCGGCAGCCTTCCTCGGCGCTGCGCCGGGCGGCGGAATAGCCGATCCCGGCACCGGCAGCGGCGGTGATCAACACCGATTTGCCGGCCAGCAATTGATGGCCGGGTACATAAGGGGGAGCTTGTTTCACAGCGGTTACCTCCAGGTAAATAACCCTGAGAGGTATACGGGGGCGGGATCAGGTGGGCATCGTCAAAACGGGGTATGGAATCACTGCTCCACCCGACTCATCACCGCCTGCTCATACCGCGGATACAGGTGCGTCACGCTGCGAATCAACTCGTACTTGCTCAACTTGACCGACGCAAAGCGCTCGGGAATCGGCGTCGCGATCACTTCGTTCATGTCCAGGCCATGCACCGCGCTGTCGCGCAGCAGGTCGTCCAGCCAGCCGAGGTAGTCGACCATCTGGTCGAACGGCGCGCGATCGTGGCTGACCGGGCCATGCCCCGGCACCAGCACCTTCCACGGCAAACCCTGCAACTGTTGCAGGTCATCGACCCACTGGTTCAAGCTCGGGCTGTGCGGGGTGGTCAGGGCGCGCTGGTAGAACAGCAGGTCACCCGCAAACAGTACGCCGGTCTTTTCGTCGAGGATGGCCAGGTCCGCGCCGCTGTGCCCGCTGAACGCCAGTAGCTTCAACGGGTGCGAACCGAAGGTCTTCACCCCCGGCGGCAACGTCTGGTCCGGCAGGCGCACCTGGGTGCCGCGCATCCAGTCGCCGACCATGCGGTACATGTTCTCGCTAAGGGCATCGCCCTCTTTCTCCAGTTGCTCGCGGGTGCCGGGCAAGGCGCCGATCGGCACGTCGGCGAACGCCTGGTTGCCCAGCGCGTGGTCGGGGTGGTGATGGGTGATCAAGACCTGCACCACCGGCTTGTCGGTGACCTTTGCGATAGCCTGGCGCAGGGCCTGGCCGTAGCGCAGCGACGGGCCGCTGTCGATCACCACGACACCGTCCTCGCTGACGATGAACCCGGTATTGACGATGTTGCCGCCGTTGTCGCGGGAGAAGTTGTCGGTGCTGCCTTCCAGCACGTAAGTGTCCGCCGCCACCTGGCGCGGTTCGAGTCGGTAGTCCAGCTCCGCCAGGCTCGGCAGGCTGACAAGGCTCAACAGGCACAACAAAGCACGCATCAGCGACCTCATTCGATAGCGGCGTCGAACGCATTGCCGTTGTTGTCACGCAGGCTCAGGCGTACCGGGCCCGGACGGCGCAGGTCGAACGACAGGCTGGGGTTTTCGCTCACGGCCGGGAACAGTTCCAGGGTCGCCAGCGACTGGCCCTGGGCGTCGAACAATTCGGCGTGTTCGATGAAGAATTCCGGAATCCCGGCCATCAGGCCGTTATCCATGGGGTGCGAGACCGACAGGCGCAGGCGGCTGTAGTCTTCGCGCGGGTAGCGGCCACCGAGCACCTGGCCCAGCCGCTGTTCCCAACCGGGCTCGCTGCGCGCCACGCTGGGCGCGGTGCAACCACCACCGGCGGCCTCGATCAGCGTCGAGCCGACATGCCAGACGCCCTCCTCGGTCTGCACCGCGGCCCGCAACGCCGTGGCCTGTTCGATACGCACGCGGATCGCTAGCCAGGGCAGTACTTCGGGACCGGGAGCGAAGTCGACGATGCGCGGAATCGGGTTCAGTTCGGCCCATACCAGCATGCGCTTGACCTTCCCCGGCAGGCCGCGCGCATCGATCTGCAGCGGAACCTGCCGGGCGTCCTCGGCGAACGGCGGCGCGATGACCTTGATCCGCTCGTCGAAGCGGTAAGGCTCATCGCCAATCCATTGTTTTCGGTAAAACTCCCACATCACCGAGGGCACCGGGTCGGGGCCCGGATCCAGGGCGTATGCCGGGGCGCCGACGAGCAGCGCCATCAGCAGGAACGGCACCCGGCCCATGGCATCACTCCTCGACGTGCACGCTGTCGAGGTAAGTACGGATCGCCCAGAGCGCTTCCTGGCTCAGGTAGTCCGCCATTTTCGGCATGTACACGCGACCGTCGCGCACCGAACCGTGCCGCACGCGCTCGACGAACCACTCATCGCCCACCGCGCCTTCGTCCAGCATGCGCAGGTCCGGGGCGATACCGCCGGACTTGGCTTCCAGGCCATGGCAGGCCGCGCAGTTCTGGTTATAGGCCGAAGCACCGATGCTCAACGCTTCGTCGTGATTCTTGCCCGTGCGGTACGGGTTTTCCGTACGCCATTCCTCGCCGAGCTTTTCCAGGTTGCCGGTATTGACCGCCGTCGGCGTCACGTTGCCGTGGGCCATGACCGCCCCTGCGCTCATCAGGCCAGCCATAAAGATGGCGCTCATCCAGGCGTTTTTCACTGTTGTCATTGTTTTGCCCTCGACTACTTCAGGTTGCACGATTTGCACGCGAAAACCTCTCTGGCGAAAGGTTCTGCCGGCCATCTTAGGAAGCGCGCCGTACAGCCCCCATGCTGCTTTGGTGGTCGCGACCCAGTGCTTTGGTAGTAGCGCTTGTGGGGCAGTGCCAAATCATGTCCGAACCGGGAAGTTTTCCCGGCAAGGGCGGGAGTTTTTCCGTTTCTCGAAGGGCGCTGGCGTTCCAGTCTATGCAGGCCAAAACCTCCATTGGGAAACACCAACATGACAATAAGATCGTTACCCGCCGCTCTCTCTCCTCTGTCCATGGCCGTCCAGGCCGTGCTGCTGGTCAGCACCCTGGCCATGGCGCCTGCCAGCCAGGCCAAGCCTGTGACCTGGGAAGACATCGCCGACGACCACAAGACCACCAACAACGTGCTGCAATACGGCATGGGCACCAACGCCCAGCGCTGGAGCCCGCTGGCTGTGGTCAACGACAAGAACGTGTTCAAGCTGACCCCGGCCTGGTCGTACTCGTTCGGTGACGAGAAGCAGCGTGGACAGGAGTCGCAAGCGATCATCCATGACGGCGTGGTCTACGTTACCGGTTCCTACTCGCGGGTCTTCGCGCTGGACGCCAAGACCGGCAAACGCCTGTGGACCTACAACCACCGTCTGCCGGACGACATCCGTCCATGCTGTGACGTGGTCAACCGCGGCGCCGCCATCTTCGGTGACAAGATCTACTTCGGCACCCTCGACTCGCGCGTCATCGCGCTGAACAAGGACACCGGCAAGGTCATCTGGAACAAGAAATTCGGCGATCACAGCGCCGGCTACACCATGACCGGTGCGCCGACCCTGATCAAAGACCAGAAGACCGGCAAGGTCCTGCTGATCCACGGCAGCTCCGGTGACGAATTCGGCGTTGTCGGTCAACTGTTCGCCCGCGACCCGGACACCGGTGAAGAAGTCTGGATGCGTCCGTTCGTCGAAGGCCACATGGGCCGCATGAACGGCAAGGACAGCACCCCGACCGGCGATGTGAAAGCACCGTCCTGGCCGGATGATCCGACCACCGAAACCGGCAAGGTCGAGGCCTGGAGCCACGGCGGTGGCGCCCCCTGGCAGAGCGCGAGCTTCGACGCCGAGACCAACACCATCATTGTCGGTGCCGGTAACCCTGGCCCATGGAACACCTGGGCACGGACCTCGAAAGACGGCAACCCGCACGACTACGACAGCCTTTATACCTCCGGCCAGGTCGGCGTTGACCCAACCACCGGTGAAGTGAAGTGGTTCTACCAGCACACCCCGAACGATGCCTGGGACTTCTCCGGCAACAACGAACTGGTGCTATTCGACTACAAGGACAAAGACGGCAAGCAGTACAAGGCCACCGCCCACGCTGACCGTAACGGTTTCTTCTATGTGGTCGACCGTACCAACGGCAAGCTGAAGAACGCCTTCCCGTTCGCCGACAACATCACCTGGGCCAGCCACATCGACCTCAAGACCGGTCGCCCGGTCGAGAACGAAGGCCAGCGTCCGCCGAAGCCCGAGCCAGGCGAAACCCGCGGCAAGTCGGTCGAAGTCTCGCCGCCGTTCCTCGGTGGCAAGAACTGGAACCCGATGGCCTACAGCCAGGACACCGGCCTGTTCTATGTGCCGTCGAACCAGTGGAAAGAGGAATACTGGACCGAGACCGTCAACTACAAGAAAGGCTCCGCGTACCTCGGCATGGGCTTCCGCATCAAGCGCATGTACGAAGACCACGTCGGTTCGCTGCGCGCCATGGACCCGACCACCGGCAAGATGGTCTGGGAACACAAAGAGCGTCTGCCGCTGTGGGCTGGCGTACTGGCGACCAAGGGCAACCTGGTGTTCACCGGCACCGGTGACGGCTACTTCAAAGCGTTCAACGCCAAGACGGGCGAAGAGCTGTGGAAATTCCAGACCGGTAGCGGCATCGTTTCGCCACCGATCACCTGGGAACAAGATGGCGAGCAGTACATCGGCGTGACCGTCGGTTACGGCGGCGCTGTTCCACTGTGGGGCGGCGACATGGCCGAGCTGACCAAGCCAGTGGCACAGGGCGGTTCGTTCTGGGTATTCAAGATCCCTGCCTGGGATACCAAGACCGCACAACGTTGATCTGAGCTGAACGAGGGGGCCTGACAGCCCCCTTTCGCTTTCGACTTCAGGGCCCGCCACCCGCCCCCCTTGTAGGTGGGGGGGGGGGGGGGGGGGGGGGGGGGGGGGGGGCGCCGGGGGGGGGGGGGGGGGGGGGGGGGGGGGGGGGGGGGGCGGGCGGGGGGGCG
>NZ_JANLOA010000129.1:0-6854 GCF_025466035.1 Pseudomonas sp. 20P_3.2_Bac5
ATTTGTGCCACCTGCCTGTAGGAGCGAGCTTGCTCGCGATGCGCCCGGTCAGATTCGTTCTACCCGGTCCGCCAGCGCGCTGAGTTTTTCCAGGTCCACCTTGCCAACCGCCACCCGCAACCGCCCCAGCGCCCGCCCCTGAATCCGCTCCACTCCGCCCTGCACCAGGCGCAATCCCGGCAACGCCGCCGACAACGCCGCAAGATCCGGCTCCAGCCCACGCGCTCCGGTGTAATGCAGATCCAGCAACACCTCGCCCTCGGCGCTCCGTGCGCTGTCTTCGACGTGCTCGGAACCGGCCAACAGAATCCGGCTGACTTCATGTTTCGGATCACCGAACACCCGCCACACTTCGCCCTGTTCGACCACTTGCCCGCGCTCCAGCACCGCCACGCGGTGACAGAGGTCGCGGATCACTTCCATCTCATGGGTGATAAGCACGATGGTCAGGCCCAGGCGCCGGTTGATGTCGCGCAACAGTTGCAGGATCGCCTGGGTGCTTTCCGGGTCGAGCGCCGAGGTGGCTTCGTCGCACAGCAGAATCTGCGGTTCCAGCACCAGCGCGCGGGCGATGCCGACTCGCTGTTTCTGTCCGCCAGATAATTGCGCCGGGTAGGCGTGGCGGCGCTCGACCAGGCCGACCAGTTGCAGCAGTTCATCGACCCGGCGTAACCGCTCCGCCGGCGGCACGCCGGCCATGCGCAGCGGCAGTTCGATGTTCTCGGCGACGGTGCGGGTGGCCATGAGGTTGAAGTGCTGGAAGATCATCGCCACCTGCCGGCGCAGCGGGCGCAGTTGCGTGGTGGTCAGGGCGGCGATGTCCTGGCCGTTGATCAGCACCTGGCCTGCGCTGGGGGTTTCGAGGCGGTTGATCAGGCGCAGCAGCGAGGATTTGCCGGCGCCGCTGCGGCCGATGATGCCGAAGATTTCACCGCGCTGGACGCTGAGGTCGATGCCCTGGAGCGCGGTGAGGTCGCCGTAGCGTTTGCCAATCCCGCGTAGTTGCAGAGGAATGACGGAGGCGAGGATTTCCTGGGAGAAGCGGGTCACGATCTGAACACCTGATTAGTTGAGCACCATGGGGGGGCTGATGGCCTTTCGCGAGCAAGCTCGCTCCTACAGTAATGTGGAATTCTGTAGGAGCGAGCTTGCTCGCGATGTGCCCCGAAAGATCAGAAGCCCGGCGCAATCTGGCCCTTGTAACGGGTCAGGATAAAGTTGCGCACTTCAGGGGTGTTCAGCGCCTTGGCCAGTTTCTGGATACCCGGGTCTTGCAGGTTGTCCGGCCGCGCCACCAGGTACTCGACGTAGAGGTCCTTGCCCTTCTCGACGATCAGCGCGCTGTTGGTGTCGATCCCGGCTTCCAGGGCGTAGTTGGCAAACACGAACGCCAGGTCCACCTGGTTCACCGCACGGGCCAGCAAGGCGCCTTCGAGTTCGCGGATCTTCAGTTTTTTCGGGTTCTCGGCGATGTCGCGCTGGGTCGCCAGGGTGTTGCTCGGGTCCTTGAGTTTGATCAGCCCGGCCTCGTGCAACAGCACCAGGGCGCGACCAGTGTTTACCGGGTCATTGGGGATGGCCACGCTGGCGCCGTCGGGCAGGTCCTTGAGGTCTTTGATCTTGGTCGAATACGCGCCGAACGGTTCGATGTGCACCCCCACCACCGGCACCAGGTCGGTGTGGCGGCTTTTGTTGAAGTCATCGAGGAACGGCCGGTACTGGTAGTAGTTGGCGTCGAGGTTTTTCTCGGCCAGTTGCAGGTTGGGCTGGATGAAGTCGGTGAAGACCTTGATGTCGAGGTCCACGCCTTCCTTGGCCAGCGCCGGTTTGACGAATTCGAGGATCTCGGCGTGGGGCACCGGGGTGGCGCCGACGACGAGTTTTTCGTTGGCATGGGCCGACAGGCTGATGATTGCGGCGGCCAGGACCGCCAGAGACTGCTTGAACATGGTGTGCTCCTTTGGGATGGGATTGGCCGTCGTCGGGCGAACGTGGGGCCGGGTTGGGCAAAACGGTGTTTCAGCGGCGGGTGAAGTGCCGCACCAGGCGGTCGCCGCTCATTTGCAGGGCCTGCACCAGCAGGATCAGCAAGAGCACGGTGACCACCATTACATCGGTCTGGAAACGCTGGTAACCGAAGCGGATCGCCAGGTCACCCAGGCCGCCGCCACCGATCACCCCGGCCATCGCGGTGTAGTCCACCAGCACGATGGCGGTCACGGTGACCGCGGCGATCAGCCCGGTGCGCGACTCCGGCAACAGCGTGTAGCGGATGATCTGCCAGGTGCTGCCGCCCATCGCCTGGCTGGCTTCCACCAGCCCGCGATCGACCTCGCGCAGCGCGGTTTCCACCAACCGGGCGAAGAACGGCGTACAGCCCACCACCAGCGGCGGGATGGTCCCGCGTACTCCCAGCGAGGTGCCGGTGATCAGCGTGGTGACCGGGATCAGCACGATCAGCAGGATGATGAACGGCAGCGAACGCAGCACGTTCGCCACCAGCGACAAACAGCGGTACAACAGCGGGCTGGACAACAACTGGCGCTGCCCGGTGAGGTACAGCAACACCCCCAGCGGCAGCCCGAGCAGCACGGTGAAGGCCAGCGCCGCGCCGAGCATGCTCAGGGTTTCCAGGCTGGCTTCGCCGACCTCGCCCCAGTTCAGGTTGACCAGCAACTCATTCATTTGCCGGCCTCCCGACGCAGCGCAGCAACCGGGTGCGGCGCGCGCAGGCGGTCGCCCTGGCCGAACAGCTTGTTGCGCAAGGTGCCTTCGGCGTATTCGCGCTTGAACAGGCCGCGGGCCTGCAACTCCGGCACCAGCAGATCGACCACGGCGACGAAGGTTTCCGGGGCGACCACGCTGGCCAGGTTGAAGCCATCGACGCCGGTTGCCTCGACCCACTCCTGCAACTGGTCGGCGACGGTCTGCGCCGAGCCCACCAGCACCGGGCCGTCGCCACCGATGGCGCAGTAATCGGCAATTTCGGCGGTGGTCCAGGTGCGGCTCGGATCGGCGCGGGTGAAGGCTTCCACCGCCGACTGGATGGCGTCGCTCGGCACTTCACGCAGCACCTGTTCTGGGTCGTAGCGGGAAAAGTCGATCCCGGTCCAGCCCGACATCAAGGTCAGCGCCCCCGTGGCGCTGGCGTACTCGCGGTACTCGCGCAGGCGGGCCAGGGCCGCCTCGTCGGTCTCGGCGACGATCACCGTGAGCTGTTCGAGGATGACGATATCGTCGGCCGCGCGCCCGGCGGCAACTGCGGCGGCGCGGAATTCGTCCACCTGTTTCTTCAGCACCGCCTTGCTCGGCGCGGCGACGAACACGCATTCGGCATTGGCCGCGGCGAATGCCCGGCCACGGCTCGACGCGCCGGCCTGGTAGAGCACCGGGGTGCGCTGCGGCGACGGCTCGCAGAGGTGGAAACCGGGCACCTTGAAGTAGGTGCCGTCGTGGTCGATGCCGTGGACCTTGGCCGGATCGGCGTACACGCCGCTGTCGCGGTCGGCGCGCACGGCGTCCTCGTCCCAACTGCTTTCCCACAGCTTGTAGCAGACCTGCAGGTATTCCTCGGCCAGCGCATAACGCTGGTCGTGGGACAGTTGCTCGCGCTGGCCGAGGTTGCGCGCGCCACTGCTCAGGTACGAGGTGACGATGTTCCAGCCGGCGCGGCCCTGGGTCAGGTGATCGAGGGTGGACATGCGCCGGGCGAACGGAAACGGGTGCTCGAACGACACCGAGGCGGTGACGCCGAAGCCCAGGTGTTCGGTGGCCGCGGCCATGGCCGGCACCAGTTGCAGCGGGTCATTGACCGGTACTTGGGCGCCGCTGCTCAGGGCCGCGTCGGCGTTGCCGCCATAGACGTCATAGACCCCCAGCACATCGGCGATAAACAGGCCGTCGATACGGCCGCGCTCCAGGGTTTTCGCCAGCTCCACCCAGTAATGGATATCGGTGTAGCGCCGCGACTGGTCGCGGGGGTGCCGCCAGAGACCGGGCGACAAGTGCCCGACGGTGTTCATGGCAAAGGCGTTGAGACGAATCTGCTTGGACATGGCCGCACCCTAGTTCCAGTCGTGACGCGGCGGCTTGATGCCGTTCAGCGCCCAGTTGCCCACCAGGTGGTACTTCCAGCGCACCGGGTCGTGCAGGGTGTGCACCCGGGCGTTGCGCCAGTGGCGGTCGAAATTGTGTTTGGCCAGCGACGAGCGGGTGCCGCCCAGTTCGAACAGGCGGTTGGTGGCTTCGATGGCGGCTTCGGTGGTCAGCACCTTGGCCTTGGCCACGGCCACCGAGGCGGCGGCGACGTTGTCTTCGTCCGGCGCCGGCTTGGCCGCGTCGAGCACCCAGCCGGCCCGTTCCAGCAACGCTTCGGCGGCTTCCTGGCGGATCTCCAGCGAGCCGACCTGAATGATGGTCAGCGGGTCGTCGCCGGCTTTTTCCACCTGGGCATCGACCCACGGACGGGCGTGCTCGCGGACGAAGGTGATGGTGTCGTCCAGCGCGGCGCGGCCGATGCCGGCGTCGATGGCAGCGGTGGTCAACTGGGCGAACGGGCCGGCCAGGGTCGGGCTTTCATAGGAGCGGTAGCTGGCGAACAGGTGGAAGGCCGGCACCCGCAGGCCGTCGGCGATCACCGTGCCGCTGGAGGTGGTGCGCTGGCCGACGCTGTCCCAGTCATCCACCACCACCAGACCCGGCGTGCCGCGCTGGACGAACGCCAGTTGGGCGCGGTCCTGATCGTCCAGGGCCAGCACGCCGATCCAGTGGGCGTAGAGCGAGCCGGTGCAATAGCCCTTGCGCCCGTCAATGCGGTAGCCGTCGCCTTCAGCGACCAGGCGGGTGCGGATGTCCTGCACGGTCTTGCCGCCGGTTTCCGACAGCGCATTGGCGAAACGATGGCCCTTGAGCACCAGATCGAAGAAGAAGCGCTTCTGCTCTTCGCTGCCTTGCAGGCGGATGTCTTCCAGCAGGCAGTAATGGTTCTGCGGGATCTGGCCGAGGGACGGGTCGGCGGCGGAGACGATGGCGATCACCTTGGCCAGCGTCGCGAACGACACCTCGGCACCGCCATAGCTGCGCGGCACGGTGATGCCCCACAGGCCGCTGTTGGAAAACGCATCGACCACATCGGCCGGCACCTGGCGCGTGCGGTCACGCTCGGACGCGCCCTCGCGCAGCAGCGCGGCGATACGGTGAGCGACGGCGATGGCTTCGGCGTCGTCGCGGATGAGATGCGCATCCGGCTGGCGGATGTCGTAGTGGGCGGAAACGGCAGGTGTGGACATGGATGTTCCTTGGTCCTGAGTACATGGATACCCAGGGCTAGAGCACAAGCCATGCCAACGGCTTAAGTCCTTTGTTTTCAGCCGGTTAGGAAATTTTCAAGACAGCCGGAAAGGACTGCCGGACAGCAAAGTGTTGGGCAGGTGTTGGTGGGTGAACAGTTGGGTGGGGGACATCATCAGAGTGCGGCAGCGATGGTCAGGCGCGCATGCCGTGGTTTTTGCGGTGCCCATGAATCGCTGGCAAGCCAGCTCCTACAGGGATCAATGCAGCTATCAAGGCTTGCGCCGGACCGGTGGGAGCCGGCTTGTCGGCGATGGGCGGCCACCCGGGCATCCGCCACGACCGTACGGCGCCTGGCAAGGACAAACACTGAACGTCTGGAAAAACCGCTGTCTCCAATGTTCAGGACCCTCGCGCACCGGGCGCGAACAGGAGACTGCCGCCATGAAAGCTCATTTCGTCAAACTCATGACTCACCCGGATTACGCCTGGGTGGATATCCGCAGCGAAGAAGAACGCCAACCCCGCCACTACCTGCCGCACCTGCTGCTGTGGGCGTTGTTGCCGGCGGTGTGCCTGTTCATCGGCGTGACCTGGACCGGCTGGAGCCTGGCCGACGCCGACCGGGTACGGGTCAGCGTCGCCAGCGGCCTGCAACTGAGCGTGCTGCTTTACGTCACCACCCTGCTCGGCACCATGATCATGGGCGGGTTCATCCGCTGGATGTCGCGCACTTTCGACGCCCGGCCGACGCTGAACCAGTGCATCGGTTTCGTCGCCTACACCACCACGCCGTACTTCCTCGCCGGCATCGCCGGGCTTTATCCCAATCGCTGGCTGGCGGTGGCGGCCCTCGGCGCGGCCGGGGCCTACGCCACCTACTTGCTGTTCGTCGGCCTGCCCAAGTTCATGCGCCTGACCCAGGACCGCGGCTTCCTGTACGCCGCCTCGGTCTGGGGCGTTGGCCTGCTGGTGCTGGTGACCATCCTTGTGAACATGATCCTGTTCTGGTTCAACGTGCTGGAGCCCGAGTACCTGCGCCCGGCGACGTTGCCGTAGGAGCGAGCTTGCTCGCGAAGCTCGCGCCTGCATCGCCTGCCTACCTCACCCCTTGCTCGATGCTGTAGTGAAAGGTGTTTTTCACGCCGGGCACTTCCACGGCCCGGCCATCGACCACCCGGGGCTGGTACTTGAACGTCCTGGCTGCCTGCAACGAGGGTTGGGCGAACCACGGGTGGCAACCGTCCAGCACGCGCGGATCGCGGACCCGGCCCGAGGTGTCGACGGTGTAGCTGACCGTGCAATCGCCCTGCACGCCCTTGTCCAGCGCGCGCTGCGGATAGTCCGGGGCCTGCTTGCTGATGGGCAGGTACTGTGAACTGGCAGCCGCGGCGCGGGCACGTTCATCCGCGGCACGCCGTTCAGTGGCCAGACGCTGCGTCTCCCGCGCCTCGGCCGCCTCGCGCGCCGCTTGCTGCTGTTGCGCACGCGCCTGGTCCTCGCGCTGCCGGGCTTCGTCGCGACGCCGCTGTTGCTCGGCCACACGTTCCTGACGGCGCACCTCG
>NZ_JANLOA010000036.1:0-6463 GCF_025466035.1 Pseudomonas sp. 20P_3.2_Bac5
GCAGCCACTAAAAAGCCCATCCGACCGCGGTCGGATGGGCTTTTCAACTACCGCCGATCAGATCTCCGTCTGCATCGCTTCGCGATCGAAACGGTTGATCTCCGCCAGGCGGTTTTCGAACACCTTGGTCGGCCATTGAGGATCCGCCAGCAGCATCCGTCCCAGGGCCACCAGGTCCACCGCACCGGACTGCAACTGCCCTACTACCGGCGCCAGGTCCGCCTGCCCGGCGTCGGGGTTTTCATTGCCGCGCAGTTGCGCGATGGAATAAGCCTTGTCCAGGCCCACGCTACCGACCATCATCACCGGCTTGCCGCTGAGGCGTCGGGTCCAGGCGGCCAGGCTATCGCTGCTGCCCTCGAAGGCCGGCTCCCAGAAGCGTCGGGTACTGACGTCGAAAACATCGACGCCGGCCTCCACCAGGATGTCGAGAAAGACCTTCAGCTCGGCGGCGTTATCGACGATCCGCGCCCCGTAGTCACTGATCTTCCACTGCGAAAAACGGAACATGATCGGATAATCCGGGCTGGTCGCTTCGCGCACCGCCTGGACGATTCGTGCGGCAAGGCGGGTGCGGTTTGCCAGAGAGCCACCGTAGTCATCATCGCGCTGGTTGGTCTGGCTCCAGATAAAGCTGTCGATCAGGTACTCATGGGCGCCATGGATTTCCACACCGTCAAAGCCTATGGCCCGGGCATCCCTCGCGGCCTGTGCGTAGGCCTCGATCACCTGCTCGATGTCATCGAGGCTCATCGCCTTCACTTGTACCTCCCCGCCCTCGCTGATTTCCGAGGGACCATAACCGGGCACTAACGGGTCCGGCGCCTGGCCGAGGCGGCGGATCGGACCGACGTGCCACAACTGCGGGACGATGCGCGCACCGGCCTGATGCACCGCCTCCACCACCCGCTTCCAACCCTCCAGGGCCTGGGGCCCAAAGAGGTCCGGCACATTATTGTAGCCACTGGCGGCCGGATGGCCGATGCAGGTGCCTTCGGTGACGATCAGGCCCACCCCGCCTTCGGCCCGGCGCTGGTAATAGGCGACGGATTGCTCCCCGGGCACCCCGCCCGGTGAACGCTGGCGGGTCATAGGTGACATGACTATTCGGTTTCTCAAGGTGTGCGGCCCGAACGCAATGGGCTTGAACAGCGCTTGGTGCTGGGATTCACGCGCTTGACTCATGGTGTGCTCCTGGACTGACTCGCGGAAAAAGGAACGGCACGCGTCACCACCGCTTACGCGGTGCTGGACAGGAATCCACCGTCGATGCGCAGGTTCGCTCCATTGATATACGCCGCTTTCGGGCTTGAGACGAAGGTCACCAGGTCGGCCACCTCGTGGGGTCGTCCCAGGCGACCGACCAGGGTGGGTGAAATCTCCGAGGCGATCTTGCGCTCAATCGCATCCCAGTCGCCTTCCCAGGCATTCTTCTGCGCCACCGAGTGCCAGTGGTTCTCGGCGGCCGGGGTCAGGACATCCCCCGGACTGATGCAATTGGAGGTCACGCCAGTGCCACCGAACTCCTTGGCCAAGGTCACCGCCAGGCTGACACAGGCGGCCTTGGTCGCCGCATACGCGCCAAAACTGGCGAACGGGCGGGTCGCCGCAATACTGCCGAGGGTAATGATCCGGCCCCAGCCGCGGTCGATCATGCCGGGAGCCAGCAACCGGACCAGACGCACCGCCGAGCCGACGTTCTGGTTGTAGAGGTTCAGCCAGTCCGCTGCCTCGCTTTCCAGTACCGGCGTGGGCGGGAACGCGCCGGCATTGGCCACCAGGATATCGATGCCGCCGAACGCCGCCAGTGCGGCATCGACCACTTGCTGCGCCTGGTCGTCGTTGGTCAGGTCACCACAGGCCAATTCCGCCCGGCCTCCCGCCAGGCGGATAGCGTGCACCACCTCCTCGCTTTCCGGCCGGCGCCGGCCATGAACGACCACTTCGACACCTTCGGCGGCCAGCGCCAGGGCAATCGCCTTGCCGATGCCGCTGTTACTACCCGTCACCAACGCGCGTTTACCCGATAGTTGTAAATCCATTTATCCACCTCAACGATTGGTATACCCAGTGTTCAGTTCTTTACCGGCGCGCCGCCCGTGCTATCGACTTTCACCGTCAGCACGCACAACACCGCACACACCGCCGTCAGCACGGCGATCAACACCAGCACCGCACTGAACGATTGTTGATAGACCGTGGCCAGCAGTTGCCCCAGCACACCCTCATCAGGACTGGCCGCCTGCTCCAGCACCGAATTCAGTTGACCACTGGCGATCCGGCCTGCCCAATCGCTGGTCTGCGAAGGACTCAGCAGCGGACTTTCAGCCGCCAACTGGCGCAAGCCCGAGGCCGTGTATCCCACCAGCAACGCGCCAATGATGGCGATGGCCACGGCCTCGCCCGCCACGCGCATGGTGGTGAAGATACCGGCGGCCATCCCGGCCCTTTCCTTCGGCACCACGCTCATGGACAGGCCGTCCATCAGCCCCCACGGCAGCCCGCTGCCAATGCCGATGAGCAGCATCGGCAGAACAATGCTCCAGATACTTGCGCCCGGCGTCAGGGTCAGCGCCAGCCAGCAATGCCCCAGGGCCGCCAGCAACAGGCCGGCACCGCACAGGTATCCAGGAGCGATGTGACGCGACAGCGAGCCGGCCAGGAACGGCACGATCAGCATTGGCGCGGTCAGCGGCAGGATGGCCAGGCCGACTTCCGTCTCGTCGTAGCCCTGAATGCCAATGAACCAGATCGGCAGAAAGACCAGCAGAGCGACGAAGCAGAAGCCGGTGGAGATCGGCAGCAGTTGCACACCGACAAAACGCGGAAAACGGAACAGGCTCAGGTCGAGCATGGCCTCGCGCGATTTCAGTTCGACGAGGATGAACAGCAGCAACAGCACGCCACTGCCCGCCAGCAGCGCCACGACAGAGGCGTGACCCCAGCCTTTTTCCGGCCCCGAGACAATCCCCAGGATCAGCGCGCCGAGGGCCAGGGTAAACAGGGCGATACCCCACCAGTCGATACGCTTGGCGTTGGGATCACGCGACTCATTGACCTTCTGGAAACTGAAGACGAACACCAGCAGCGAGGCCAGGGCAATACCGAAAAACAGCGCGCGCCAGCCCAGGTGAGCAATCAGCACGCCGACCAGCATGGGGCCGAAGGCCAGGCCGATACCGAATGAGGTGCCGAGGAAACTGAAGGCCTTCAAGCGCAAGTGATCGTCGAATTCCTGGGCGATCAGGGCCGAGGCGGATGTCAGCGTCAGCGCCCCGGCAATGCCTTCGATCCCGCGGAACACGTTGAGGAACGTGATAGAGGGCGCGAGTCCGATCAGCAGCGACGTGAGAAAAAACAAAAGCAGCCCTGAAATAAAGCATCGCTTACGACCAAATCTGTCTGCCAGCGCCCCTCCCGCCATCACGCAACTGCCGAAGGCGACGTTGTAGGCGTTGACCACCCCGCCCAACTCCAGCAATGAACCGCCCAGGTCCCGGGCAATCATCGGCGTGGCGATTGCAGGCCCGGTAAAGACGATGGGAATGATGATCCCGGCCGCGCACAGCGGAATAAGTACGGAGTATCGGTTTTTCAGAACGGGTTGCGTGTGTTCTTCCAGGAGCTCTTGAGAAATGCCCATTCAGTCATGCCCTCGACTCAAACAAAATCCTATCGACCTCGGCAAGGTCGTCCTGGCCATTGGCCGGTATTGCAGAAAACGCGAAATTTATGCTCTCACGCTGATAGATCGCATGCAACTCAAAAAATGGTGCTCATTGCGTGTCGTCCACCGGCGGGGGTGCCAGGGTTCTCGACGATTCGCCGCGTATTCCGCAACAACCGGACTAACCTTTCCTTGAGCCGTCAGGCCGTCCTGGCATTCGACTATCGGCTATAAGGTCGATGAACCATCTGGTTAATTAGCTAGCTAAGCGTATAATCGCCCGCATTCACACAGCGAGATGTTCCGCATGAATCAACCTTCTCAGGCCTCTGGCCTCAGCAAATTCATCCTCATCGGGCTGGGCGTGGTCGTCGCCCTGCTCGGCCTTGCACTGGCCGCGGGCGGGGTTCGCCTGACCGCGCTGGGCGGCAGTTGGTACTTCCTGATCGGTGGCCTGGCCATGGCCGTCGCGGGGGTATTGATTGCCCTGCGCAAGCCGGCCGGCGCCTGGCTGTTCGCGGCGTTCCTGATCGCCACCGCCGTCTGGGCGCTGGTGGACACCGACCGCAGCTTCTGGCCGCTGTTCTCCCGCCTGTTCATGTTCAGCGCCATCGGCTTCGTCGTCGCGCTGGTCTACCCGACGCTGGTGCGCGCTTCCGGCGGCACCGCCGGGCGCGGTGCCTACGGCGTCGCGGGCGTGCTGGCGATCGCGCTGGTGTGGGCGGTGGGCAATATGTTCGTCGCGCACCCAACCGTCGCCGCCAACGGCAACGGTCCGGGCCTGACGCCGGTGGACCCGGCCAAGGCACAGAAAGACTGGGCCCACTACGGCAACACCGAGGGCGGCAGCCGCTTCGCCGCGCTGGACCAGATCAACCGTGACACCGTCAACAAGCTGAAAGTGGCCTGGACCTACCAGACCGGCGACGTCGCCATCAGCGACGGCAACGGTGCCGAAGACCAGCTCACCCCGCTGCAGATCGGCGACAAGGTGTTCATCTGCACCCCGCACAACAACCTGATCGCGCTCGACGCCGACACCGGCAAGGAGCTCTGGAAAAACCAGATCAACGCCCAGTCCAAGGTTTGGCAGCGTTGCCGTGGCATGGCCTACTTCGACGCCACCCAGGCCGTCGCGCAGCCGACCCAGCCCAACAGCTCGCCGATCATCGCGGCCACGGTTGCGGCAGGCGCCAACTGCCAGCGTCGCCTGCTGACCAATACCATCGACGCCCGCCTGATCGCGGTCGATGCCGACACCGGCGAGTTCTGCCAGGGCTTCGGTAACAATGGCCAGGTTGACCTCAAGGCCGGCCTGGGCAACGTGCCCGATTCCTACTATCAACTGTCCTCCGCGCCGCTGATGGCCGGCACCACCGTGGTGGTCGGCGGTCGCGTTGCGGACAACGTCCAGACCGACATGCCCGGCGGCGTGATCCGCGGCTTCGATGTGATCACCGGCGCCATGCGCTGGGCGTTCGACCCGGGCAACCCGGAAGACAAGCAGGCGCCAAACGGCGACAGCACCTACGTGCGCAGCACGCCGAACAGTTGGGCGCCGATGTCCTACGACGCGGCGATGAACACCGTATTCCTGCCGATGGGCAGTTCGTCCACCGACATCTACGGTGCCGAGCGCACCGCGCTGAACCACAAATACGGCGCCTCGATCCTCGCGGTCGATGCCAGCACCGGCGCCGAGAAGTGGGTCTACCAGACCGTGCACAACGACCTCTGGGACTTCGACCTGCCGATGCAGCCAAGCCTGATCGACTTCACCAAGGACGACGGCAACACCGTGCCGGCGCTAGTGATCGGCACCAAGGCAGGGCAGATCTTCGTCCTCGACCGCGCCACCGGCCAGCCGCTGACCAAGGTCGAGGAAGTCCCGGTAAAAGCCGCCGGCATCCCCAACGAGCAGTATTCGGCCACCCAGCCACGCTCGACCGGCATGCCACAGATCGGCGCGCAGACCCTGACCGAGTCGGACATGTGGGGCGCCACCCCGTATGACCAACTGCTGTGCCGCATCGACTTCAAGAAGATGCGCTACGACGGTCTCTACACCGCGCCGGGCACCGACCTGTCGCTGAGTTTCCCCGGCTCCCTCGGCGGGATGAACTGGGGCAGCCTGTCCACCGATCCGGTGCACGGTTTCATCTTCGTCAACGACATGCGTCTGGGCCTGTGGATCCAGATGATCCCGTCGGCCAACCAGGGCAAAGCTGCTGGTGGTGGTGAAGCGCTGAACACCGGCATGGGCGCGGTGCCGCTCAAAGGCACGCCGTATGCGGTGAACAAGAACCGCTTCCTGTCGGTCGCCGGTATTCCGTGCCAGGCCCCGCCTTACGGCACCCTGACCGCCATCGACATGAAGACCCGCCAGGTCGCCTGGCAGGTGCCGGTCGGCACCGTCGAAGACACCGGTCCGCTGGGCATCCGCATGCACCTGCCGCTGCCGATCGGCCTGCCGACCCTCGGCGGCACCCTGTCGACCCAGGGCGGCCTGGTATTCATCGCCGGCACCCAGGACTTCTACCTGCGCGCCTTCGACAGCGGCAACGGCAAGGAAATCTGGAAATCCCGTCTGCCAGTGGGCAGCCAGGGCGGCCCGATGACCTATGTCTCGCCGAAGACCGGCAAGCAATACGTGGTGATCACCGCCGGTGGTGCGCGTCAGTCGACCGACCGCGGCGATTACGTCATCTCCTACGCCCTGCCGTGACCTGACCCCGGGGCCCCCCCCCCCGCGGGGGGCCCGTTTTTCCCGGGGGGGGGGGGGCGCCCGGGCTGTTT
>NZ_JANLOA010000087.1:0-6096 GCF_025466035.1 Pseudomonas sp. 20P_3.2_Bac5
CCGAGGCGGAAAAAGCCATGGGACCGCTGTCCGGGCTGTCGATCCAGAACCCCGGACGCAGCGATGCGCGCATCGAAGTCCGGCCGATCCTGGGCAACCGCATCGAACTGACCAAGGGCCAGAGCATGGTCTTCGACGGCGTCAGCGGCAACGTGCTGCGCCAGCCCGCCGAGAGCCGCCCGAGCCTGCTGACTCAGCGCGTGATGTCCGGCATGCATTTCGCCCAGTTCGGCGGTTACCCGATGCGCTGGCTGTACTTCCTTTGCGGCCTGGCGAGCTGCGCGATGATCGCCACCGGATTGGTGCTGTTCACCGTCAAGCGCCGCCGCCGACACGACAGCGAAGGCGCCCTCGGCGCGCTGCTGTATCACGTTGCCGAGCGCTTCAACGTTGCCGCGGTCGCCGGCCTGTCGCTGGCCTGCATCGGCCTGCTCTGGGCCAACCGCCTGTTGCCGGTTGAACTGGCGCAACGCGGTGGCTGGGAGGTGCGGGTGTTCTTCCTGGTCTGGCTGCTGAGCCTGGGCCACGCCATCGTTCGGCCGTGGCTGCGGGCCTGGCAGGAGCAACTCGGCCTGGCGGCGCTGCTGTGCGTGAGCCTGCCGTTGCTGAATTTCCACACCGTCAACCGCGGCGACTTCATCCACCTGGAAAGCACCACCGTCCTGATCGGCGCCGTGCTTGGCTGGTGCTGCTGGAAACTCGGCCAACCGCCCAAGGAACGCCCCGCCCGACGCGCCGCGAGCGCCAGCCTGGAGGTGAATTGAGATGAGCATCGCGTTATCCACAGGCGTGCTGCTGGCCTACAGTGGCATGTTGGCCTTGTGCCTGGGATTGGAGCGGCACTTCAAGCAGGTCTGGCAGCGAGTGCCGCCGCTGATGCTGCGCCGTGTGCTGCGGGTTGGCGGCTGGCTGGCGCTGTTGGCCAGCTTCGCCGCCAGTGTCGCGGCCTGGGGCTGGGCGATGGGACCGATTGGCTGGTTCGGGCTGATCTCGTTGGCAGGGCTGGCGCTGGTGCTGTTGTTGCCGTATCGGGCGCGGACGGCGGTGTGGTTGGCTGTTGCGGGGTGGCCGTTGTTGGGTGTGGCGTTGGTCTGATGCCAGTGCCGGAAACGTCAGGACCGTATGACAAACCGATCCGGTTGTTTTCTGAAGACAGGCCGTGAATGGCGGAGAGATTTTTCCCTCAGCACTGCACGCCAACGGTCGTCTTCGCTGGTGCTCTTCAATGAACCGCTCTCCTTTCTCAGTGAGAAGAAATCTAGTCAAAAAACCTGTTTTAAGCGCTTTTTGACTAGATTTGGAAATTCGATGTCGCCAAGCGCTCGGACCTGTTGGCCGACAGCCAGGGTTACGGGCGCATCGAATACGCTTACTACCTGATGGCCAGGGAGGCCGGGGTGCTGATGAGTGAATGCCGGCTGCTGGAGGAGGGCGGGCGTGCGCACTTCATGACCCGGCGCTTCGACCGCACCGACGAGGGCGAAAAAATCCACATGGCGACCCTGTGCGCCCTCGACCATGCCGACTACAAGAAGCCCGGCGAATACTCCTACGCCGAAGCCTTCGCGGTCTTGCGCTCACTGAAGCTGGGGCGGGAAGAAGCCGTGCAGTTTTTCCGGCGGATGGTGTTCAACGTCATCGCCCGCAACCAGGACGATCACACCAAGAAGATCGGTTTTCTCCTCGACACCGACGGCACCTGGTACCTCTCGCCGGCCTATGACGTGACGTGGTCGTATATGCCCGGCAACTTCTGGGTGGGCAGCCATCAGATGAGCATCAACGGCAAGCGCGACAATTTTGTTCTGGATGATCTGCTCGCGGTGGGCAGCCAGGTCAGGGGCATGAACGCGAAGCAGATCATTCGCGAGGTGCACGACGCCGTGGTGCGCTGGCCAGAGATTGCACGGGGTGTGGGGGTGGCCGAGGTGACGGTCGAGACGATTTCAAAGTCGCATCGGTTGTATCTGGGCGTTGAATGATCACGGCGCCATGGTTGTCACGGATTCCCGAGAAGGCACTGGCGGAGTCTGCACCTCGAACCACTGCGGCCACGAACTCTGATGCCGCCCAGCCACTTCCACGCAGGGAATCAGCCGCTCGGTCAGCACCGCCGTTTGCCCGACCGCTTTCGCCGTGCGGTACTTGATGCTGTGGATGCATTCCCGGTCGCCAAACTCGCAACGGTTGAGCCGAGTGCCGCCGCAAGGACCGTTGGCCAGGCCTTTGGGGCAGGTTTCCGGGCAGGTGTAGAGCGTGTCTTCCAGGCGGCAGCGGCCGCAGGTGTCGCACCCCACCAAGGGTCTTTTCAGGCTGCGCTCGATGCTGTGCAGCCAGCGGGCCCCCGTACTCGTTGACCACAGCGGTCGCTGCACGGCCCAGCCGAAAGCGCGGCTCAGCAGGGTGGTGCGGCTGAACAGTTGCGTGTGAAAACCGGACAACAGGTGATAGCGGAGCGTTTCCGTGCGCGAGGCGCTGACCCGCGATTCGCCTGCGCGCCAGTCCATGCCGGGCGGATGGAACGTCACCGGCGGCACCCCCGGCATGTGCCAACTGGCGGCCCAGGCCGGCGCCCATTGCTCCGGCGTGTGGATCTTCGCCTCCCAGTGATCGAGCGCCTGTTCCAGCGCCTGCAATTGCCGTTCTTCGTGGATGCCGGAGAGGTGGATACCCGCATAGCCGATCAATCGCAGCCCGATGATCTGCAGCGCCAGCCGCTCGACGCTGCGGGCTTGGGCATGGTCTTTCGAGACGGCTTCTTCCGCCGCCATCAGCGCATGCATCGACGGCGAAACCGTGACCCCGGCGACCTGTTCAAGCATCTTCGCTCGCCCGCGCGTGAGGCTCATGATGCAGGCCAGCAGCGGCTTCGGTGACGGTTGCCGGCTCATCCAGTCGAAGGCTTCGCGGAATTTGTCCATGTCGAAACCCAGTTGCAGGGTCATGAAATCCGCGCCTGCGGCCAGCTTCTTTTCGGCCTTGAAATACTGCGCGCCGCCTTCTTCCTCGCGGTACTTGAACGGGTTGAGGGCGGCGCCGAGCAGCCAGTCCGGCCGCGCCTGGCGAACGATCTGCAACGCCGGCACCGATTCCAGGTAGCGCACCGGCTGCTGGCCGGGCTGGTGGCCCGGCAGGCGGTCGCCGGTGAGCATCAGCAACTGGTCGAGGCCGAGGGCGTCCATCCGGTCCAGTTGCGCCAGCAGGTCGTGGCGCTCGCGGTTTTTGCCGGAGAAGTGCAGCAGGGCGGGGACGGGCTGGGTGAGGGTGGTGAAGGCCTCTTCGGGCGACAGGTCGAACGCGCTGCCCACGCGATCGCCAATGGCCGCGACCATCGGCCAGCCGCGGAACATGCTACGCGCCATCACCTGCTCGAACGCGGCAAAGCGCTGCGGCTTGGGCACGAACTCCATGACGCACACGAACTGCTGTTGCCGTAGCGCCTGTTTCAACACATTCATGATTTCTCGTTACCCGCGGGGGCTGACCGTGCGGCCATTCTGGGCCATGTCGGCTGCGACTCCATGCCCGAGACCGTACGAAACTGCTTTGAAAAAGACATTCCCGGAAAAATGCAACATGAGGGGATCTCTAGACCATCGTTAGGAAAATGAGTTTGTCTCATTTTAGGTGGGCCCCGACAATTCCCTCATTCACTTTTATGTTGAGGGAACTGCAAATGGCTTTGGCACATAACCTGGGCTTTCCACGCATCGGACGCGACCGTGAACTGAAAAAGGCACAGGAAGCCTTCTGGAAAGGCGAACTGGATGAAGCCGGCTTGCGCGCCGTTGGCCGCGACCTGCGTGCCAGCCATTGGCAGGCGCAGAAAGACGCCGGCATCGAGTTGCTGCCGGTCGGCGACTTCACCTGGTACGACCAGGTGCTGACCCACTCGCTGACCTTCGGCGTGATCCCCGAGCGCTTCCGCAGCCATGGCGATGCCAAGCCGACCCTGCAGACCCTGTTCGCCATGGCCCGTGGCGTCAGTGGCGGTTGCTGCGGCGGCGCCCACGCCCAGGAAATGACCAAGTGGTTCGACACCAACTACCACTATCTGGTGCCTGAGTTTAGCGGCGACCAGCAGTTCGAACTGAGCTGGGAACAACTGTTCGACGAAGTCGAAGAAGCCAAGGCCCTTGGCCATGCGGTCAAGCCGGTGGTGATCGGTCCGCTGACCTACCTGTGGCTGGGCAAGACCAAGGGGGTCGAGTTCGACAAGCTCGATCTGGTCGATCGCCTGCTGCCGCTGTATGACCAGATTTTCAATCGCCTGGCCGAGCAAGGCGTGGAGTGGGTGCAGATCGATGAGCCGATTCTGGTCCTCGATCTGCCACAGGATTGGAAGAATGCCTACGAGCGCGTTTACAACATCCTGCAGCGGGCGCCGCTGAAGAAAATGATCGCCACCTACTTCGGTAGCCTGGAAGACAACCTCGGCCTGGCCGCCAATCTTCCGGTGGAGGGTTTGCACATCGATCTGGTCCGCGCGCCGGAGCAGTACCCGACCATCCTCGACCGTCTGCCGGCCTACAAAGTGCTGTCCCTGGGCGTGGTCAACGGCCGTAACGTCTGGCGCTGCGACCTGGAAAAGGCGCTGGACGTCCTGCGTCATGCGGCTGCTCGTCTGGGCGACCGGCTCTGGGTCGCGCCGTCCTGCTCGCTGCTGCACAGCCCGGTGGATCTGGGCCGTGAAGACAAGCTTGATGCCGAGCTGAAAAGCTGGCTGGCCTTCGCCGTGCAGAAATGCCAGGAAGTCGCTGTGCTGACCAAGGCCGTCAACGAGCCCGAAGCCGCCGAGGTGGTTGCCGCGCTGGAACAGAGCCGCGCTGTGCAGGCCAGCCGCGCCGCGTCGCCCCGCATTCACAAGCCGGCGGTACAGGCGCGTCTGGCGGCGATCAAACCCGCCGACAGCCAGCGCCTTTCCGCCTTCGAGCAGCGCATCGCCAAGCAACGTGCCGGTCTTGATCTGCCGGCGTTTCCGACCACCACGATCGGTTCGTTCCCGCAGACTTCGGCGATCCGTCTGGCGCGTCAGTCCTTCAAGCAGGGCAAGCTGACCGAGTCCGATTACGTCGAAGCGATGCAGAGCGAGATCCGCCACGCCGTGCAGATCCAGGAACAACTGGGCCTCGACGTGCTGGTGCACGGTGAAGCCGAGCGCAACGACATGGTCGAGTACTTTGCCGAGCAGCTCGACGGTTATGTATTCACCCGTTTTGGCTGGGTGCAGAGCTACGGTTCGCGTTGCGTGAAACCGGCGGTGATCTTCGGTGACCTGAGCCGTCCGAAAGCCATGACCGTCGAGTGGATCCGCTACGCGCAGGGCCTGACCGACAAGGTGATGAAGGGCATGCTGACCGGCCCGGTGACCATGCTGATGTGGTCGTTCCCGCGGGAAGACGTGAGCCGGGAAGTCCAGGCGCGGCAGTTGGCGCTGGCGATCCGCGACGAAGTGCTAGACCTGGAAGCTGCCGGCATCAAGATCGTGCAGATCGACGAAGCCGCCTTCCGCGAAGGCCTGCCACTGCGCCAGAGCGCGTGGGGGCACTACCTGGACTGGGCGACCGAAGCCTTCCGCCTGTGCGCGTCCGGTGTGCGTGACGACACCCAGATCCACACCCACATGTGCTACAGCGAGTTCAACGATGTGATCGAATCGATCGCCGCGATGGACGCCGACGTCATCACCATCGAGACCTCGCGTTCGGACATGGAGTTGCTGGAGGCGTTCGAGAAGTTCGACTACCCGAACGAAATCGGCCCGGGCGTCTACGACATCCACTCGCCGCGCGTGCCGACCAAGGAAGAGATGGTCAAACTGCTGCGCAAGGCGGCCAAGCGGATCCCGGCCGAGCGTCTATGGGTCAACCCGGACTGCGGGCTGAAGACGCGGGGCTGGCCGGAGACGGAGGCGGCACTGGTGAACATGGTGGCGGCGGCGCGGGAGTTGCGCGGGGATAAGGCGTTGGTCTGATTTGTCTTTGTTGGCCGTATGCCGAACCGCAGCGATGAGCATGGGTATCTACGCATCTTGCGGGCAAGACGCGGAACCTGTGGGAGCGGCCCATCGCGAGCAAGCTCGCTCCCACAGGATCC
>NZ_JANLOA010000106.1:0-5207 GCF_025466035.1 Pseudomonas sp. 20P_3.2_Bac5
TGATCGTTGGGTCGGCACCGGTTACCAGCGAGTTGATCGAGGTTGAGGACCAGTTCACCCCTTCGAGCTTGATCGTCACGTCCGCGTTGGCAATACCGCCGGCGGCATTGAGCTTGCCTTCGGAGCTGACCTGCAGCGTCGACTCGCCGTTAACCGTGGTGATCTTCAGGTAGTTGTCGATGGTGCTGGCCTTCTCGCCCTGGAGCAGGTCGCTCAGGTCCAGACGGTCACCTTCGGCCGCCTTGAAGTCCTTGATGATGTCGTTGCCGATATCACCCGCCTTCCAGACGAAGGTGTCGGCACCGCTGCCACCGGTCATGGTGTCGTTGCCCTGGCCGCCGAACAGGATGTCGTTGCCCTCGCCACCCAGCAGGGTGTCGTTGCCGGTACCGCCGAGCAGGATGTCATTGCCCTTGCCGCCATCCAGGTAATCGTTACCGCCCTGGCCGAACAGAATGTCGTTGCCATCGCCGCCGTACAGCGTGTCGTTGCCGTCACTGCTGCGCGAGATATCGAACTCGCTGACGTGCTCGGTGACGTACTGGTGCATGGTCTTGCTGTCCACCGCACTGGCATCCAGCCCGGTCTTCAGCGCGACGTAGCTTTGCAGCGCTTCCACACCGTTGCCCGACACCTGCGAGAACATGATCAGGTCGCCGAACACGATGTCGTTGCCGTCGCCGGCATTGACCGTGTCGTTGCCTGGCAGCGTCGCCTCGGTGTGGCCGAGGATGGCGTTGGCCAGGTTGCTCGGGTCGATGTTGGTCTGCGGCACGCCATCGGAGTCATACGGTTTCAAGTCGTTGACGTCGACGCCGCTGCCGATGCCGATGGCCTCGATGGTCGGCGAGAGTGCCTTGAGAACCGCATAGGCGCTCTTCGAGTTGGCGGTGGTATCGGTGTCGGTATAGCTGCCCTGGCCGGCCAGGCTCGACAGTTCGTAGGTTCCGTCGCCCTGGGCGTGCAGGGTACCGCTGAGGGACGAATACCAGCTGCCGTTCTTGTACAGGTTCAGGTTGCCGCTGCTGTCGATGGTCAGCTTGTTGCTGCTGTCCAGGTTGACGTTGATCACCTGGCCGATCTTGTAATTGATCGACGTGAGGTAGGTGTCCATCGTCAGGTTGGCCTTGCTGCCACTGTAGGTGATCAGCGTCGGGTTGGTGCGTTCGCCGGTCTGGTAGTAGGTCGGCTGGCCGTCGGTAATGAAGAACGTCTGGTTGGTACCGGTGGCACCGGAGTCCTTCAGGGCCTGGAACCAGTTGGCCGTGGTCTTGAAGGCGTCCTCGTAGTTGGTGCCGCCGTTGGCCGTCATGGCGGTCAGGGCGTTTTTCAGGGTCTGCAGGGAACCGCTGTCGGCCAGGTTGACCGAAACGGTGGTCTTGACCTGCGTGGCGAAGTCCACCAGCAGGATGTTGACCGTACCGGAGCTGGCGCCCTGGACGCTGTTGGACAGCGTGGTGAATACCGACTGCAGGGCTTTCTGCGCCGCGTCCACCGAGTCTTTCATACTGCCCGAGGTGTCGACGATGAACGCCAGGTTGTAGTTCTGCCCGGCGACCACGTGCAGGCCGTTGATGTCGGCGGCGATGATGTCGTTGCCATCGGTACCGTTCCAGTTGTCACTGTCGGCGGTGGCGTTGGTCGCCACGGCGTAAGTGTCGCCGTACACGGTGACCTTGATGGTGCCAGGGGTGTTGGCGGTGCTGCCGTTGATGGTCTCGGTGGACGTGGCGTTGACCGTCACATCGAAGCTGCCGCTGTAGTAGGCCGGCGGCTTGATGGTCAGGGTGCTCAGGTTCCAGCCGGTGACGTCCACCGCGGTTGCACCGACGGAGATGCTGTGACCGGCGCCGTCGCTGATCACCGAACCGCTCGGGATACCGGCGAGCTTGACCGCCAGGGTCTCGGAGCCGTCGGTGTCGGTCAGCGCCGAGCTGATGCCCACCAGCTTGACGGTGCCGTTCTCGCGGCCTTCGTTGAGTTTATAGCCGTCGTAGTAGCCCTTGCCGCTGGAGCCGTGCAGATCGGAGACGGTGACGCCGGCCGCTGCCAGTGCGGCGACGGTCGGATACAGCGCGGTGCCGACCTGGCTCACGTCGATGGTCGCCCCGCCGTTGACCGACAGGTTGACGTCGTAGCTGCCCGGACCTGCCTGGTTGTAGTGGTAGATCTCGACGGTGTAGTAACCGCTCTTGGTCGGCGTGAAGGTGCCGTTGAGCTGGCCACCGGCGCCCCAGGTGGTGCTGGCCACGTCTTTACCGCCGACCACTACCGCCAGGCTGTCGTCGCCGACGCCGGTGAATTTGTAGGTCGAGCCGGCTTCCATGTACATCAGGCCGGAGGTCTTCGAGGCGATGCCCGGCGCCACGTCTCCGGTGGAGGCGACGTTGGTGGCGATGGCACTGGTCTGGCCTTTGCCGGCAGCGTCGATCACCGACTTCAGGGTGGCTGCGTCGGCGCCGTTGCCGTTGGTGCCCAGGCCGGACAGGCCGGTCCAGGTTTCTTTGGTCAGGCCGATCGAGGCCACGGCGTTGCTGCCGATGGTCAGGGTCGGTTTGTCGGCAACCGGGGTGATGTCGATTTTCAGCGTGGCTTCGTTGCCCAGATCCTTGCCGTCGAACGGCTTGTACTTGATCTGCGCGTAGTCGGCCTGCTGGTTGCCCACGCCGGTGCCGCCGTTGGCGGTAATGCCGGATTCGTTGGCTTTGGGCACGAACTTCAGGTTGCCGGCGTCGATGTCCGCCTTGCTGAAGACCTTGCCGGCATCGGCGCTGGTCAGGGTCTTCCAGGTGGTGCCGTCCTTGTATTGCAGGGTGCCGTTGGCCGGAAGCTGGGTGATGGTGACGCCCAGAGCGCTCTGCACGTTGTCCAGGTCGGTGACGCCGAGGCTGCTCCAGGTCACGGCCAGGTCGGTGTCTTCGGTGCCCGTCAGCTCGCCGCCCGCGGCGGTTGGCGCGTCGTTCACCGGAATCACGTTGACCGTAGTGGTGGCGACGTTGGAGGTGTTGACCCCGTCGGTCACCGTCACGGTGATGATCCGCGGCGTGTTGCTCGGGTCATCGCTGGTGTTGATGAACGTGATGTTCTTCAGCGCCTGGATGTAGTTGGCGATGGTGGCGTTGCCGGACAGCGTCAGCACCACTTTGTCGTTGGTGCTGTTGGCGTTGATGCTGATGCCGTTGACGCTGTTGCCCAGGTTCAGCGCATCGCCGGCCATGCGGTTGGTCAGCGTGACGGTGGCACCGGTCATATTGGTGCTGTCGATATCGGTGATGCTCAGGTCGATATCGCCGATGGACACGCCGGAGCCGGCCTGGCCTTCGGTGAAGGTGACCTGGTAATCCGCGCCGGTCTTGCCGCTGGAGTCGTTGGCGTCCAGATCCAGAATCGGTGCCGGTTCGAAGATCTGCGTCGTCACGCTGCCTGCGGTGCCGCTGACCACCACGCTCTCGAAGTTACCGCCGGTGGCCGAATCGACCTTGACGGTGAACTGCTCGGTGCCTTCGGTGACGTTGTCCTTGATGGTCGGGATGGTGAAGTCGACCTTGCTGGCGCCGGACGGGATGGTCACGGTGGTTACACCGGTGAAGTCCGAGCCGTTGGTGGCGGTGCCGGAGTAACTCAGCTTGACGGTCACCGCTGCCTGCGACGGGTTGCTCAGGTTGAGGGTATACGTCGCGATGCCGCCCTCGGCCACCGAGGTAGTACCGGTGATGCTGATGGTGGTCGGGGTGTTGGTATCCGTGACTTGAGTGACCGCCGCCGTGGTGCTGTAGGCCAGGTTCTCGAAGCCGCCGCCGCTGGCGCCGGTGATCTTGGTGCTCAGGGTGGTGGCGTCGATGTACGGCGTATCCGCTGGCGCCGGCACGGTGATGCTGTTGGACAGTTGGTCTTTGCCGATGACGATGGTCGAGCCGTTGGACAGGGTCACCGTCACTGGCGACGCGGCCGGGTTGGTCAGCGTTGCGGTGTAGGTGATCTGGCCGCCTTCGGCTACCGAGCTGGTGGCGCTCAGGCTGACGGTGGTGGTGTCGATCGGGCCGTCGGTGACCGTGGTGCTTGGCGTACCGGCGGTGACCAGCTTCTCGTAGTTGCCGCCGCTGGTGCTGGTGATGCTGTTGGTCAGCGCCGGGTTGGCGGTGTAGACGTTGTTCGGCGCGGTGTAGTTGACCGTGCCGGTGCTTTGACCGACCGCGATGGTGATGGTCTGGTTGTTGGCCAGGGTCAGCACCAGGTTCGAGCCGGTGACGGGCGCGCTGACGGTCGCGGTGTAGGTGACGACGCCGCCTTCTACCACGCTTGGGGTGGCGGTCAGCGTCACGGTCGAGGTATCGATCGTGTCGGTGACGGCGGTCACAGCCGGGGTCGAACTGACGTTCAGCTTCTCGAAATCACCGCCGCTGGTGCCGGTGATGGTGGCGCTGACGTTGCCGCTGTCGACGTAGACAGTGTTTTTCGGCGCATCGATGGTCACGCTGCCTTCGGTAGCGTTCTTGGCGATGTTGATGGTCGAGCCGTTACTCAGGGTCACGGTCATCGCGGTGCCGGCCGGGTTGGTCAGCTTGGCGGTGTAAGTGATCTGGCCGCCTTCCTGGACGCTGCCGGTCGCGGTGAGGCTTACACCGGTGGTATCGAGGTTGCTCGGGTTGTCGGTGACGGTGGTGCTTGGCGTTCCGGCCGTGACCAGTTTCTCGTAGTTGCCGCCGGTGACTCCGGTGATGCTGTTGGTCAGCGCCGGGTTGGTGGCATAGATGTTGTTCGGCGCGACGTAGTCGACCGAGCCGCTGCTGGCGTTGACCGCGATAGTGATCGACTGGCCGTTGGCCAGGCTGATCACCAGCGGCGAGCCGGTGACCGGAGCAGTGACGGTGGCGGTGTAAGTCACCACGCCGCCCTCGGTCACGCTCGGCGTGGCGGTCAGCGTCACGGTGCTGGTGTCGATGGTATCGGTCACGGCCGTCACGGCTGGCGTGCTGCTGACGTTCAACTTCTCGAAATCACCACCGCTGGTGCCGGTGATGGTCGCGCTGACGTTGCCGCTGTCGACGTACACGGTGTTTTTCGGCGCATCGATGGTCACGCTGCCTTCGGTAGCGTTCTTGGCGATGGAGATGGTCGAGCCGTTACTCAGGGTCACGGTCATCGCGGTGCCGGCCGGGTTGGTCAGCTTCGCGGTGTAGGTGATCTGGCCGCCTTCCTGGACGGTA
>NZ_JANLOA010000018.1:0-4733 GCF_025466035.1 Pseudomonas sp. 20P_3.2_Bac5
GCCGCCCACCACCTTCATCGCCAACCGCTGCCGCGCGCTGTGCAGCATGTGCAAGGTGATCTTGCGCACTTCCGCCTTGCTCACTTCGATGTGGGCACGGAGCAACTGGCAAGCCTGTTCGCCGCGACGCTGGAGGATCGCGTCGAGGATGTCGCCATGCTCCTCGTAGGTGGCGGACACCCGCGGCGACTGGGTGAAATCCAGGCGCCGGATGATGCGGATCTGCTCGGTCACCTCGCGGTGCACCCGGGCCATTTCCCGGTTGCCGGTGGCGGCCACCAGCGCGCAGTGGAATTCCTCGTCCAGGCGTGACACCGCGCGGCCATCCTGCAAACGCTGGTCCTCCTCGACCAGCCAGATGTTCACCAGATGCTCCAGGTGCCCGGCCAGTTCGACCTCCAGCCCGCACAGATGGCGAACCGAGGCCAGCTCCAGGACGATGCGCAGGTCATACAGTTCCTCGAACCGCGCGAAGTCGAACGGCCGGACCTGCCAGCCGCTGCGAAAATGCACTTCCAGGTAACCCTCGCGCTCCAGGTGGTAGAGCGCCTGGCGCACCGGCGTGCGGCTGACGGCCAGGCGCTTGGCAACATCGCCTTCGCTAAAGCGATCGCCCGGCAGCAGGCGGAATTCGAAAATGTCCTCCTTGAGCTGCTGGTAGATACCTTCGGCGAGGTTTTCCGGCCGCTCCCGGGCGGCCTTTTTTTCAGGGGTGGGTAACATGATCAGACGTCCTCAAGCCACGGGATCCAGCAACAGCAATGCGTCGCCGGGCAGTACCGCCTTGCCCGGCTGGCAGCGCACGGCGCGCACCGTTCCGCTGACCGGCGCGAACACCGACAGCTCCATTTTCATCGCCTCCACGACCATCAACGGCGCCCCCGCCTCCACGGTCTGACCCGGCTGCACAAGGATTTTCCAGACGCTGCCGCACATGTCGGCGCTGACCACATGGGCATCGCCGTAGTCATCGGCGTCGTGCGGTGGGCGGATCGCGGCGGTGGCCTCTTCATCATCCTGCTCGCGCCAACGGGCGATTTCCGCATTGAACGCCTGTTTCTGCCGCGCCTGGAAGTCGGTGATATCCGCTTCATTGGCCTGGAGGAAACGCTGGTACTCAGCGAAGTCGAACACCGCGTCCTCAATGCGGATCTGCGCCCGGCCCTCGCGGAAGGCATCGCGGAAGGTGTCCAGTTCAGCCTCGCTGACCGGATAGAAACGCACCTGGTCGAAGAAGTGCAGCAGCCACGGCTGGCCGTCCTTGAACTGGGCATTGCGCGAAAAGCGGTTCCAGATCGGCAGGGTCCGCCCCACCAGTTGATAGCCGCCGGGGGAATCCATGCCGTAGATGCACATGTACATGCCGCCGATACCGACGGTGCCCTCGGCGGTGAAGGTCCGCGCCGGGCTGTATTTGGAACTGAGCAGACGATGGCGCGGGTCGAGCGGCACCGCGCACGGGGCGTCCAGATAAACATCGCCCAGGCCGAGAATCAGGTAGCTGGCGTCGAAAAGGATGTCGCGCACTTCCTCGCGGGTCGCCAGGCCGTTGGCGCGCTGGATGAAATCGACATTGTTCGGCAGCCAGGGCGCTTCGCTGCGCACGGTTTCGCTGTAGCGCTGCACGGCGCCGAGGGTGGCGCTGTCCTCGAAGGCCATCGGCAGGTGGAGGATGCGCGTGGGGATTTTCACCTCGTCGACGTCCGCCAGCCCGGCCTCCAGCTCTAGCAAATGCGCAATCAACGCCGACTGGTGCAGTTGCCGGCTGTTGTAGCGCAGTTGCAGCGAGCGCACCCCCGGCGCCAGCTCTTCCAGACCGCGCAACGGTTTGGCCTTGAGCGCTTCCATCAACAGATGGATACGCAGGCGCAGGGCCAGGTCGAGCACGTTGTCGCCGTACTCCACCAACACATAGGCGTCGCCCGCCTGGCGGTAAGTGACGTGGGGGCGCTTGCCGCTGGCGGGCAGTTCGGCCAGCACCGTGGCGGACACCGTGGTGGCCGGTTGCAGGCTGGGCGCCGGCAGGGTCACCGCGGCAATCGCCGCCAGCGCCGCGATGCTGCCCAGTTGCGCCTGCTCCAGGCTCTGCGCCTGCTTGAAGCTGATCGGGTGGAACCGCACCGTGTCACCGGGCTTGACCTGGCCGACCTTCCACAACTCGGCCTTGGCGATGGTCACCGGGCAGACGAAGCCGCCCAGGCTCGGGCCATCCTTGGTCAGGATCACCGGGAAGTCGCCGGTGAAGTTGATGGCGCCGATGGCGTATTCGCAATCGTGCACGTTCGACGGGTGCAGCCCCGCCTCGCCACCGTCGGCTCGGGCCCAGTCCGGCTTGGGCCCGGAAAGGCGCACGCCGAGGCGATTGGAGTTGTAGTGCACTTCCCATTCGGCGGCGAAGAATACCTCGATGGATGCTTCGGTGAAAAAGTCCGGCGCGCCATGCGGGCCGTAGAGCACGCCGATCTGCCAGGTGCGGCCGTAGGCGGGAATCAGGCTGGCATCCAGCGCCTGCGGCGGGCTCACCGGCGCCGGCGTGGTGCAGGCGGCCAGCTCGGGACGGGACACGCCGAGGAGATCGCCGGGGCGCAGGGTGCGCCCGGCATGACCGCCGAACTGGCCGAGGGCGAAGGTCGAGCGGCTGCCGAGATAGACCGGCACATCCAGGCCGTTGCGCACCGCCAGATAGGTGCGGCAGCCACTGGCGGCGCGGCCCAGGGTGAGCACCTGGCCGGCCTTGACCGCGATTGGCGCCCAGTAGGCGACACCCTCGCCGTCCAGGGTCGCCGGGCAATCGGCGCCGGTCAGGGCGATCAAGCCGTCGCTGTGGAAACGCAGGGTCGGCCCCTGCAAGGTGAATTCCAGACCCGCGGCGCTCTCATGGTTGCCGACGATGCGGTTGGCCAGGCGAAAGGCGAAATCATCCATCGGCCCGGACGGCGGCACGCCGATGTCCCAGTAACCGAGGCGGCCGGGAAAGTCCTGCACGCTGGAATAGGTGCCCGGCTCCAGCACTTCGATGGCCTGCGGCTGATAGTCGAAGCTGTCGAGCAGGCGGGTCCAGACCTCGCCGCTGTGGAAACGCGGCGCGGCCACCACCTGGCGCAGGTAGTCGAGGTTGGTGGCGATGCCGTGCAGGCGGGTCGCGGCCAGCGCCGCGGTCATGGCGGCAATCGCCTGCTCGCGGGTGTCGGCGTGAACGATCAGTTTGGCGATCATCGGGTCATAGAAGGCCGAGACCTCACTGCCGGTGCTGACCCAGGTATCGATCCGCACGCCCGCCGGAAAATGCACGTCGGTCAACACACCCGGGCTCGGCTGGAAGTTCTTCAGCGGATCTTCGGCGTACAGGCGCACCTCGATCGCCGCGCCTTGCGGTTGCCGTTGCAGCGCCGGCCAGTCCAACGCCTCGTCGGCGGCGACCTGGAGCATGCATTCGATCAGGTCCAGGCCGGTGACCATCTCGGTCACCGGGTGCTCGACCTGCAGGCGCGTATTGACCTCCAGGAAGTAGAAATCGTCGCGGGCGGCGTCATAGATGAACTCGACCGTGCCGGCGCTACGGTAGGCCACCGACTCGCCGAGCTTCACCGCGGCGGCATGCAGGCGCTCGCGGGTCGCCTGTGGCAGGTTCGGCGCCGGGGTTTCTTCCACCACTTTCTGGTTGCGCCGCTGCAACGAGCAGTCGCGCTCGCCGAGGGCGACCACGCGGCCCTGACCGTCACCAAAAATCTGCACCTCGACATGCCGCGCCTGATCGACGAAGCACTCGAGGAACACCCCGGCATCACTGAAAAACTGCTCGCCCATGCGCTTGACGCTGTCGTAGGCGCTGGCCAGCGCGGCGGCGTCGGCGCAGCGGGTCAGGCCGATGCCGCCTCCGCCAGCGGTGGTTTTCAGCATCACCGGGTAACCGATGCGCTGCGCGGCTTGCAAGGCGTCATCGAGGCTGTCGAGCAAGCCGGTACCGGGCGCCATCGGCACACCGGCCACCGCCGCCAGTTCACGGGCGCGGTGCTTGAGGCCGAACTCGCGAATCTGCAACGCGGTCGGGCCGATAAAGGCGATGCCCTCGGCCTCGCAGGCCTCGGCGAACTCGGCGCTTTCCGAAAGAAAGCCATAGCCGGGGTAAATGGCCTGGGCGCCGCTTTCACGGGCGGCGTCAAGAATGCGTTCGGCACGCAGGTAACTGTCGGCGGCTTTCTCGCCGCCCAGGGCGATGGCGAGGTCGGCATCGCGGACATGCTGGGCGTTACGGTCGGCCTCGGAATACACCGCGACGCTGCGCACCCCGAGTTTTTTCAAGGTGCGAATGGCACGGACGGCGATTTCGCCACGGTTGGCGATCAGGACGGTATGGAACATTGCGCTCTCTCCTTAAGCGGGTTTGCGGCTGGCGACAAAAGCGCGCCATCCGGCAAAGGCAGTGATGTCCTCGGCGCTTTCCAGCGCCCAGGCCTCGCAGATGAATCCTTTCACCCAGCGACCGTCGTTCAGTTGCACATTGCCGATGCCCAAGGGTAGTGGAATCTCCGCGACGAACTCACCGAAGCGCGCCAGCGGGATATCCCAGACCTCGACGATGATCGGGCTGCCGCTGCCGTCGGCGCTGCGCGCCAGGCCCGGCTTGGGCGGCACGGTGCCGGGCAGCGCGTACAGGCGGTAGTCGGCGCTGGTCAGGGTTTGCTCCACCAGCACCGCGTCGCGGGTCAGCAACTGGAAATTCAGCGGCATGC
>NZ_JANLOA010000133.1:0-182375 GCF_025466035.1 Pseudomonas sp. 20P_3.2_Bac5
TTTCGGTTGCCGCATCGCGAGCAAGCTCGCTCCTACACCCTGTAGGAGCGAGCTTGCTCGCGATGGCGTCACCGCTCAGCGATAAGTCGGCAAAGCAAAGCGCTGCTGGCTCTGCAACATCGAAATCACCGGCAACTCGCTGGCTTGCTCGGCCAGGTCACGGCGAATGGCACTGATGGCCCACGACAGTTGTTCGGCGCTGTGCAGTTGAGCGTAGGAAATCGAGCGTTTGACCTGTGTGCCGTCGGCAGCACGCAGCGTCAGCAGGATGCCGCCATCAGGGCGGGCTTGAGTGGCCACTTGGTAGGCGGAGAATACCGAGGCGAATTTTTCCTGAATGAGGTCCATATCAGCTCCTGGCTGTGGGTGGCAGACATGGAGTGATGGGTGCAGCGACTGTGCCAGCTTTCTGGTAATTAAAAATACTTTATAAATCAGTGCCTTATGGTTTTTTGGCAATAAGGCCGCCGTGCATTGTGCAAGGTCGTGCATTTTGCACAGTGCATTTTGCAAGGGTGTTCCGCCCCTCGCGTTTTTTCTGCCGACGCCATGGAATTATCCACCGCCATTCCGGGACCAATCCTCACAAGACTTGGGCTTTATCCCCGTCAGGAGGTTCCGTATGTCCGATCAACGTCAGCCCGTCACCATGGACGCCGATGAAGCCGCCGCCTTTGCCGCGCAAGTCTTCGACCGGGCCCGCCAGGGCGATGCGCCGATGCTCGCCCGCCTGCTGGAGAACGGTCTGCCAGCCAATTTGCGCAACCAGAAGGGCGACACCTTGCTGATGCTCGCCAGCTATCACGGTCATCTGGAGGCGGCGCGGGTGTTGTTGCAGCATGGCGCCGATCCGTCCATCGCCAACGACAATAACCAACAGCCGTTGGCGGGCGCGGCGTTCAAGGGAAACCTGGAAATGGTCCAGTTGCTGGTGGAGCAGGGCGCCGAGCCGGATGCGGCCGCAGGCGACGGGCGCACGGCGCTGATGATGGCGGCGATGTTCAATCGCACGGCGATCGTCGACTACCTGCTGGAGCGAGGCGCCGACCCCAAGCGCCGCGACGCCCGTGGCATCGATGCCCTCGGCGCCGCCCAGGCCATGGGCGCTGCTGACACCACGCAGCAGTTGCAAGCGCTGGCCTAACCGGCGGGAGGCTTTTGCGGCTATCCTTGGCGACTTTTTTCCAGCGTCGCAGGGCCTCTCATGAAAAACCAACTGGTCGAACTCCTTGGCAAAATCAGCTCCGGCTGCATGACCGAGCAGGATATCGAGCGGATCGCCGACGAAGCGACACAAGCCTACGCCGACCCCGACGGCTTCCTCGCCGCCAATCCTGATATCAACTACGACGGCACCTTCCCGATCCCGCTGGGTGAATGGGTGGTGGTGGGCAGCCTGCCGGACACCGTGCTGTTCCAGGCCGACAGCTACCAGGACCTGCTCGCGCAGATCACCGATTCGTTTGACCAGAGCGTCCCGTTCAATATCAAACCCAAGCAACTGGCCAAGGTCGAGGCGCTGACCGCGCTCAACCGCATCCAGATCCAGATGGGCAGCATGAACAAGGAAGCCGGCGGCTATGTGCTGATGAACTTCAGCCAGTTGCTGGACGACGAGTTGCAGATGGTGCTGGTGTGCGGCAATGACCTGCCGCGGGTGCTGGAACTGTGCGCCGAACTGAACATCACCGCAGCGCCCGCCCTGGAAGCGCTGCGGGTGGCGCTGCACGTTTAACCCAGCGCGGTATCGAGGAACATCATCACCGCGAAGCCGCCCATCAGGCCGAGGGTCGCCGAGGTCTGATGGCCATTGCGGTGGGTTTCCGGGATGACTTCATGGGACACCACGAAGATCATCGCGCCCGCCGCCAGGCCCATGCTCACCGGGTAGGCGATGGCGAAGCCGCTGGAAATTCCCAGGCCGATCACCGCGCCAATCGGTTCCATCAGGCCCGAGCCGACCGCCACCAGCGCCGCCTTCAACGTCGACAGCCCCGTGGCGCGCAGCGCCAGGGCCACCGCCAGGCCTTCGGGGATGTCCTGAATGGCGATGGCGCTGGTCAGCGGTAGACCGACACTCAGGTCACCCGTGGTAAAGCTCACGCCGATGGCCATGCCTTCGGGGAGGTTGTGCAAGGTGATCGCCAGCACGAACAGCCAGACCCGATTGATCCGCTCGGCCTGCGGGCCGCAAGGGCCGGTACTTTCGTGTTCGTGCGGGGTGAAGCGGTCGAGGCCAAGCATCAGCAACACGCCCAGGCCCATGCCGACCACTACCGTCAGGGCCGCGTAGGGGCCGCTGCCGGTAATCTCCCGGGCGGCGTCGAGGCCCGGCAGAATCAATGAAAACGAGCTGGCGGCGAGCATCATCCCGGCGGCGAAGCCGAGCATCACGTCCTGCATCCGGCTGCTGACATCGCGCAGCACGATGGCCAGCAATGCGCCCAGGGCGGTGGCGGAGAAACCGGCCAGCCCGCCGAGCAGGGCCATGTGCATGTTTTCCTGGTGGTCACCGTGAATGGCGTTCCAGGCGCTGGCGCCCATCAGCCAGAGCACCGCCAGCAGGCTCAGACCCAGGCCGGCACTCATCCAGGGCGAGGATTGCGCCTGTTGCAGCCACGCAGTGTAGAGCGGCACGGGGGCGGAGTGGCTGTGGCTGGACGTCGAGGGCATAACGCATTTCTCCGAAAGGCAATGGCGCGAGTGTAAGCACAGCGGCAGGGCGGAGCCGAAGCAAACGCGTCTATCAGGCCAATAGCCAGCTATCCTGAAGGCTCACTCATACATGGGAGCTTCATCATGGGTTCCGCGTTCAACGGGCTGGTTGGCCTGATCATCTTTGCCCTGGATATCTGGGCGATCATCAACGTGATCAAGAGCAGCGCCGGGGTTGGCGCCAAGGTGCTGTGGATCTTGCTGATCCTGCTATTGCCGGTGCTCGGTCTGATCATCTGGGCCATCGCCGGACCGCGAGGCGATGTGCGGCTGTAGGGCGCTTCAGATCAGCCACGCGCCTTCCAGTTGCAGCAGCATTTGCTTGCGTTCAAGGCCGCCGGCAAATCCGGTGAGGCTGCCATCGCTGCCGATCACCCGGTGGCAGGGCACGATCACCGCGATGGGGTTGGCGCCATTGGCCGTGCCGACGGCCCGGATCGCCTTGGGCCGGTCGATGGTGCGGGCCAGTTCGGCGTAGCTGGTGGTGGTGCCGTAGGGGATGTTCACCAGTGCTCGCCAGACGTCCTGTTGAAACGGCGTCCCGCGGGCAGCCAGGCGCAGTTCGAAGCGCTCGCGCTTGTGGGCGAAATACTCGTCCAGCTGCCGCGCCACGTCGTCGAGCTGGCTGTCGGCCTGGCGCCAGGTGGCATCCAGTTCCCAGGGATGGGCGCTGTCCATGTGCAACAGGTGCAGGCCTTGTTCGTCGCCCGCCAGCAGTAACTGGCCAATGGGGCTGGGGTGATAGCGATAGTGCATGTGGGCGGGCTCTTTGCTTGAGAGGGCAATAAAGATAGCCTGATCCGCGGCCCCGGTGTTCTCAACGAAATTTTCACAATCGATTGCAGACAATCCGCGCGCGCAATTATCCATTCGCCTAATGGTTCGGCACTTTTCGGGTATAACCCGAGCCGCTGCCGCCGCTTCGCGTCAATGCCTTCCACAACCGAATCCCAGGGATCTTCCAATTCATGGCTAATACGGACGCCTTGAGTCAACAGCGGGCTGCTTCGCGCCTGTTGCAACCAACGGTCAAATCACACCTGCTCTACACCCTGCTGTGCGGCCTGGCGATCATGGCGATGCTCAGCCTGGTGCGGCTCGCGTTGCTGGCCTACAACAGCGACATGGTTGGCGATACGCCGTCGTCCACTGTCGTGGAAGGTTTCCTCAACGGCCTGCGTTTCGACCTGCGGGTGGTGGTGTACCTGAGCATTCCGCTGCTGCTGGCGATCCTCAGTGCGCGGGCGATGGCGGCGCGCGGTTTCTTCCGCCTGTGGCTGACCCTGACCTCCAGCATCGTGCTGTTCCTCGGCCTGGTGGAGATGGACTTCTACCGCGAGTTCCACCAGCGCCTCAACGGCCTGGTATTCCAGTACATCAAGGAAGACCCGAAGACCGTCGGCAGCATGCTGTGGTACGGCTTCCCGGTGGTGCGCTACCTGCTGGCGTGGGTCGGCGGCACGATCGTGATGAGCCTGGCGTTCAAAGGCATCGACCGTCTGACCCGGCCCCGTGGCGAGTACCAGAGCAACCTCGCCGGTGCTCGCAGCGTGGCGCCGTGGTACGTGCGCGGCGTGGTGTTCTTCATGATCCTGCTGGTGGCCGTGATTGCCGCCCGTGGCACCCTGCGCCAGGGCCCGCCCATGCGTTGGGGTGATGCCTTCACCACCGACTCGAACTTCGTCAACCAGTTGGGCCTCAACGGCACCCTGACCTTGATCGACGCGGCCAAGAGCCGCATGTCCGAGGACCGCGACAACATCTGGAAGTCGACCCTCGATCAGAAGGTCGCCCAGGACACGGTGCGCCAGATGCTGCTGACGCCGAGCGACAAGCTGGTCGACGCCGACAGCGCCGCGATTCGCCGTGACTTCACGCCGCCGGCCGAGAACACCCTGCCGATCAAGAACGTCGTGGTCATCCTGATGGAGAGTTTCGCCGGCCATTCCGTCGGCGCGCTGGGGGCTTCGGGCAACATCACCCCGTACTTCGACAAGCTGGCCGAGGAAGGCCTGCTGTTCGACCGCTTCTTCTCCAACGGCACCCATACCCACCAAGGCATGTTCGCCACCATGGCCTGCTTCCCCAACCTGCCGGGCTTCGAATACCTGATGCAGACCCCGGAAGGCGGCCACAAACTGTCGGGCCTGCCCGCGCTGCTCAGCGCCCGGGACTACGACGACGTCTACGTCTACAACGGTGATTTCGCCTGGGACAACCAGTCCGGTTTCTTCGGCAACCAGGGCATGACCACCTTCATCGGCCGTAATGACTTCGTCAATCCGGTGTTTTCCGACCCGACCTGGGGCGTGTCCGACCAGGACATGTTCGACCGCGGTAACCAGGAGTTGGCGAACAACTATGGCAAGAAGCCGTTCTATGCCTTGCTCCAGACCCTGTCCAACCACACCCCGTATGCCCTGCCGAAAGACCTGCCGGTTGAGCCGGTGACCGGTCATGGTCGCCTGGACGAACACCTGACCGCCATGCGTTATTCCGACTGGGCCCTGGGCCAGTTCTTCGAGAAGGCGCGCAAGGAGCCGTACTTCAAGGAAACCCTGTTCGTCATCGTCGGTGACCATGGCTTCGGCAATAACCAGCAGGTCACTGAGCTGGACCTGGGCCGTTTCAACGTGCCGCTGTTGCTGATCGCTCCGGGCATCCAGGACAAGTTCGGCAAGCGCAACCACACCGTTGGCACCCAGATCGACATCGTGCCGACCGTCATGGGCCGCCTGGGTGGCGAAACCCGTCACCAGTGCTGGGGACGCGACCTGCTCAACCTGCCGGAAGGCGATCAGGGCATCGGCATGATCAAGCCTTCGGGCAGCGAGCAGATCGTTGGCCTGATCCAGGGTGATCGCGTGTTGATCGAGTCCAAGGACATGTCGCCGCGCCTGTACCGTTATCAGTTGGGCAGCGAGTTCAAGGCCGAGTTGATCGAGCATCCGGAGCAGGACGCCATGCTCAAGAAACTCGAGTCCTTCATCCAGACCGCAACCAAGAGCCTGCTGGACAATACCGCCGGTGTTGTCCACGGCATCCCGGATTGATCGCTCTGGCGTAATCCGTTCGTTGCACAAGACCCCGGCCTGGCCGGGGTTTTTTATGGGTGCGCCGCCGGGCCAACCGACTTGAACAATGTCCGCAGGCGAGGGTCAACGGAAGACAGGCTGGAAACACTCCTGTACCTGCCATCGAGGACACGCCAGATGAAAGAGTGGGAAATCACTTTTGTGGACCAGAAGGGCGAACGCACTTCGTTGTTGCTTGCCGCCGCGGACCGCCCGAGCATTGAAGACGCAGCGCGGCGGATCAGGGGCCACCTGTTCCCGGTCATGGATGAACTCGACCTCAATGATTTCCAGGACCGTGCCGACTGTCCGACCGCGAAGTGGCTGAAGGAACAGAACGGGGTGGAGATCACCGACATCACTGAACGGACCTGAATCCACAGGCTGGCTGGCGTTGTGCCTCACCAGCCGCTACGCTGCATGCAGGGCCGTCGGTTATGGCGACGGCCCTGGTCTTCCATTACCGCTACATTCATTACCGCAACATTGCTGCATTCGCTCGAGAACCCCACCCGCGTCCCGCGCCAGGGGTAAGTGCGCAAGCACTGAAAGTCTATCCATCGTGATTGAGGAGGACGATTCATGAGCAACTTGTACGAGGACATCAGCAGCACGGTATTGCGCCGCATGAAAGAAGGCGGTTTCAACTTCGCACAAATCCATCCAATCGAGTTCTATGCGGTATTCCCGGACGAGGAACGGGCGCGCAGGGCTGCAGGAAAGTTCCGGGGTGAGTCGTTGTGTGCCCAGGTGCATGAAAGTGACGACGGCTGGCAACTGGAACTGAGCAAGATCATGTACGCCACCTATGGTGGCATCGGCGAATTCGAACAGGATTTCGAAGCCGTGGTCGTGCCACTGGGCGGTGAAGCCCAGGGCTGGGGAGTGAAGCAGGAGCGCGCGGTAACCTGAAATGCACCCCGGGGCGGCCTGGCCATCCCGGGAACCCACACGCTTCGCAATGAAGCGCGTGCCCCATTCGCGTGGGGCTGGCTGCACAAGTCTGGTGCGGCGTCTTTTCTGAATTTCCCCAACCCGTTGATTGAAAAGGATTAATTCCGCTGGCACGGGCTTTGCGACAGTGCCTGTGCACGGGTGACAAGGAGTTCGGCATGATTCGCACGTTCTATGATGAGATGTACGCCGCCGACGGTCAGCTCCGTCCGCATTATCGGGAATTCGCCCGCTGGCTGGCGCAGACGCCGCCTGAGCAAGTGGCGCAGCGCCGCCGCGAGGCGGACCTGCTGTTCCACCGCGCCGGCATCACCTTCACGCTGTACGGGGACGAGCAGGGCACTGAGCGCCTGATCCCCTTCGACACCATTCCGCGGGCCATCCCGGCCAGCGAATGGCGGGTGGTAGAGCGCGGCTGTATCCAGCGCGTGAAGGCGCTGAACATGTTTCTCGCCGACCTCTACCATGACCAGCGCATCCTCCGCGCGGGGATCATTCCCGCCGAGCAGGTTCTGGCCAACGATCAATACCAACTGGCGATGCAGGGCCTGAACCTGCACCGCGACATCTACGCGCACATTTCCGGGGTCGACCTGGTTCGCGACAGCGACGGCAGCTATTACGTCCTCGAAGACAACCTGCGCACGCCCAGCGGTGTCAGCTACATGCTCGAAGACCGCAAGATGATGATGCGGCTGTTCCCCGAGCTGTTCGCCGCCCAGCGCATCGCGCCGATCGACCACTACCCGAACCTGTTGCTCGACACCCTGAAAAGCTCCAGTCCGCTGGATAACCCCAGCGTCGTGGTGCTGACCCCGGGGCGGTTCAACAGCGCGTTCTTCGAACACGCCTTTCTCGCTCGCGAGATGGGTGTGGAACTGGTGGAAGGGGCGGACCTGTTCGTTCGCGACGAGCGGGTATTCATGCGCACCACCGACGGCCCCAAGCCGGTCGACGTGATCTATCGCCGGCTGGACGACGCCTTCCTCGATCCGCTGGCATTCAACCCCGACTCCATGCTCGGCGTGCCCGGCCTGCTGTCGGCCTATCGCTGCGGCAACGTGGTGCTGGCCAACGCCATCGGCACCGGGGTGGCCGATGACAAGTCGGTCTATCCCTACGTCACCGAGATGATCCGTTTCTACCTGGACGAAGAACCGATCCTGAAGAACGTGCCTACCTGGCAATGCCGCAAGCCGGAAGAGCTTTCCCACGTGCTGGCCAACCTGCCGGACCTGGTGGTCAAGGAAACCCAGGGCTCCGGCGGCTACGGCATGCTGGTGGGGCCGGCGTCGACGAAGGCGGAAATCGCCGCTTTCGCCGAACGCATCAAGGCCCGCCCGGCGGCCTATATCGCCCAGCCGACCCTGTCGCTGTCGACCTGCCCGACCTTCGTCGAGAACGGCATTGCGCCGCGGCACATCGACCTGCGCCCGTTCGTCCTGGCCGGCCGGGAGACCCGCGTGGTGCCCGGCGGCCTGACGCGGGTGGCGCTGCGCGAGGGCTCGCTGGTGGTGAACTCGTCCCAGGGGGGCGGTACCAAGGACACCTGGGTGGTCGAGGATTGAATCATGCTCAGTAGAACGGCTTCGGACCTGTATTGGATGTCGCGTTATCTGGAGCGGGCGGAAAACCTCGCACGGATGCTCGATGTCAGTTATTCGCTGTCGCTGATGCCGCAGGACGGTCGCGGCGACGGCCTGGACGAAATGGCGCTGGCGCTGCGCATCACCGGCACCCTGGATGACTACCTGGGCCGGCATGGGCAACTGCACGCCGAGCGTCTGTTGCACTTTTTTGCCCTCGACCCGGAAAACCCGGCCAGCATCTACAGTTGCCTGGGCGCCGCGCGGGCCAGCGCCCATGCGGTGCGTGGGCGGATTACCGCGGACATGTGGGAAAACATCAACGCCACCTGGCTGGAGATTCGCGGCATCGCCGAGCAGGGCCTGGGGCGCTATGGCATGAGCCGTTTCTGCGAGTGGATCAAGGAGCGCTCGCACCTGTTCCGCGGTGCCACCTACGGCACCATCATGCGCAACGACGCTTTCCGCTTCATTCGCCTGGGCACCTTCATCGAGCGGGCCGACAACACCCTGCGCCTGCTCGACGCCCGTTACGAGATGTTCGGTGAGGACGCCGAAACCGTCAGCGACAGCTCTGCCCGCGGTTATTACCAGTGGAGCGCCTTGCTCCGCGCGCTGTCCTCGTTCGAGGCCTATACCGAGATCTACCGCGACGCTCCCACGGGGCGCCATGTTGCCGAACTCTTGCTCCTGCGTGCCGATGTCCCCCGTTCCCTGCGTGCCTGCACGGAAGAAATCGACCAGATCCTCGCCAGCCTGCCCGGCGCCAACGGCCGTCCGGCCCAGCGCCTGGCGGCGGAAGTGGATGCCCGTCTGCGCTATACCGGCATCGACGAAATCCTCTCGCAAGGGCTGCATCCCTGGTTGAACCACTACATTCCGCTGGTGCGTGAGTTGGGCAACGCCATTCACAGCGCTTACCTGGAGGTCGTATGAGACTGACCATTAGCCACGAAACCGCCTACCACTACGAAGACCAGGTGCGAACCAGCATCCAGTACCTGCGCCTGACGCCCCCGGACAACGAGCGCCAGCAGGTGCTGCAATGGGAACTGGACCTGCCGCGTCCCGCGCAGGCCCGGCGCGATCCGTTCGGCAACATCCTGCATGTGCTCAGCCTGGAAGAACCGCATGCCGACCTGCTGATCGCCGCGCGCGGTGAAGTCGAGATCGATCCGACTCGCGAAGCCGAACACGAATCGCAGTCACCCTTGCCGTTCCTGCGCTTCACCCGCCTGACCGAGGCCGACGAGGCGCTGCGTGGGTTTGCCGGCCAGCAGTGCGGGCAACGCCGTGATCGCAGCGCGCTGATCGAGATGATGGGGGCGCTGCACGAGCGTATGGTCTATCGCCCTGGTGCCACCGCAGTAGACACCAGCGCCGCCCAGGCCTTCGCCGGCGGTGCGGGCGTCTGCCAGGACCACGCCCACGCCTTTATCGCCTGCGCCCGCAGCCTGCTGGTGCCGGCGCGTTATGTGTCCGGCTACCTGTTCGACAACGACAGCCAGCACATGGCAAGCCACGCCTGGGCCGAGGCCTGGCTGGACGGCGCCTGGTACAGCTTCGATGTGACCAACCAGCTTGCGGTGCCCGAGCGCCATCTGAAGCTGGCGGTGGGCCTGGATTACCTTGATGCGTGTCCGGTGCGCGGCATGCGCCGGGGCGGCGGGTACGAGCAGATGCACGCCAACGTGCTGGTGACATCCGGGCTCTCGGCGCAGCAGTAAGCGTCAGGGTTTGCGTTTGGCCATATGGCCGAGGTAGGCGAGCAGGGCGTCGAGGTCGGCGTCCGGCAGTATGCTTGCGCTGAAGCCGGGCATCCGCGCTTGCGGCCACTGGCGCAGACTCTGCGGGTCGCGGATATAGCGGCGGAGAAACTCGGGGCGGAAGTATTCGGTGGGGTTGTAGGGCAGGTTCAGGTCCGGACCGAACTGGGCATCGCCGGCGCCGTTGAGGCGGTGGCAGGCCAGGCAGTGCTTCTGGAACAGGGCGAAGCCGCGGTTCACCGGGTCATTCGCGGCCAGGCCGGGTGCCGGGAGCAGGGCGGGAAAACGCTCGGCCACCGGCGACAGGCGACGGATGCTGGCCACCTGGAAGGGCCATTGCTCGGGGCTGATATTGCCGGCCTCGGGGTGCGTCCAGACCAGATAGAAGGGACCGGCGCCAGGTTTGTCCTTGGCCAGTGGCGGCCACGGGTGAGCCGGGTCTTCCACCGCCAGCCAGGCTTGTGCCGGCCCCTGCTTGAGCAACGCGGCGGCGGGCATTTCGGCCGCGAAGCCATCGAGGGCCACGGCCTGCAGATGGTCATCCGGCTTGATCCCTTCCAGCAGGACCGCCAAAGGCACCGCGCGATACGTCATGGGCTTCTTGTACGACACATCCTGCTCGATACGGATGTCCCGGGCCTGCGGGTGCTGGAGCAACTCCGCGGTTTGCCATTGCTTGTCGCTGTCGCCCAGTTGGAGGGTCAATTGCGCCGCGTGCAACGGCAGGCTCAGCACGCTGAGCAGGAGGGCGAAGCGAAGGCGCATGGACGGTCTCCAACCAGTGAGGGTCGGCAGCATATACCAGAGCGCAGGAACGCTGAGAATACCGGGCGCGATCAGCCGAACAGGCGCGTGAGGTTCGGCAGGATCAGCAGCAGTGTGGTGGCGAACAGAATGAGTCCGGCCTGACGTACTTTGTGTTGTTTGAACATGGCTGACTGCCTTCTTGTTGTTATTCCTGAGAGCGAGAGACATCCTTTTCCAGGGTCCGCTGGCCACGAAATGCACGGGATTTCCCGTACCGGCTACAAACCTGCTGGATATCGGTATACAACCAACCTTAGGGGCAACGTTACCGCTGTTTTAGATCGGTTTCGTCTCGACTTTAGTGTTGTTAACGTTTTTTCTTATGAGGCTTTATGCCATATGCGTAAGACGTGCCCGACTAGACGCGTGCGCGGGATACACACACGCCTTGCAATGAAATGACCGTTCGTCCGAGGCAACGCTTGCCTGTCGCCCATATTCGCGGCAGGCTCTACCGGTCTTTTTTCACCACTGTCGTTCAGGGCCAAGTCTATGTCGTTACGCATCTGCATCCTGGAAACCGACGTCCTGCGACCTGAGCTGGTCGAGCAGTATCAGGGCTATGGACGGATGTTCGAGCAACTGTTTACCCGCCAGCCGATCGCCGCCGAATTCACGGTCTACAACGTGATGAACGGTGAGTACCCGCCTGATGACGAGGTCTTTGATGCCTACCTCGTGACGGGCAGCAAGGCCGACTCCTTCGGCGACGATCCGTGGATCCAGACGCTCAAGACCTTCCTGCTGGAGCGCTACCGCCGCGGCGACAAGCTGCTGGGCGTGTGCTTTGGCCATCAGTTGCTGGCGCTGCTGCTGGGCGGCAAGAGCGAGCGCGCCACCCAGGGCTGGGGCGTCGGTACCCACCGCTATGTGATGGCCGCCAAGGCGCCATGGATGAGTCCGCAGGTTGAAGAGCTGACCTTGCTGATCAGCCACCAGGATCAGGTCACCGCGCTACCGGAAAATGCCACCGTGATTGCCTCCAGTGACTTCTGCCCTTACGCGGCGTATCACATCGGCGACCAGGTGCTGTGTTTCCAGGGCCACCCGGAATTTATCCACGATTATTCCCGCGCACTGCTGGAACTCCGTCAGGAGCATCTGGGGCAGGAGGTGTACCGCAAGGGCGTCGACAGCCTGGGCGTGGATCACCAGGGCCAGACTGTCGCGGAGTGGATGATGCGGTTTGTGGCGCAGCCTAAAGCCAGCCCGAACGCTTGAAACTGCCATAAAGCGCGGTGCAACCCACCACGATCACCCCCAGTACGGCGAAGTAGCCGTAGTGCCAGCTCAGCTCCGGCATGTTCTGAAAGTTCATGCCGTAGATGCCCGCCACCGCTGTAGGAAACGCCAGGATCGCCGCCCAGGCGGCGAACTTGCGTTGCACGATGCTCTGCCGTGACGACTCCAGCAGCATGCCGATCTCGATGGTCTGGCTGGCGATGTCGCGGATGCCGGCGAGGTCCTCCATCTGCCGCGTGACGTGGATCTGCACGTCGCGGAAGTACGGGCGCATGTTCTTGTCGATGAAGGGGAAGGCCAGGCGCTGCAATTCCTCGCTGACCTCGACCATCGGCGCCACATAGCGGCGCAGGCGCAGGATGTCGCGGCGCAGGCCGTGGATGCGGCGGATGTCTTGTTCGTTCAGCGAGCCGCTGAGCACGCTCTGTTCCAGCTCTTCGATCTCGCCATGAATGGCTTCGCTGACCGGCTGGTAGTTTTCGGTGACGAAGTCGAGCAGGGCGTACAGCACGAAGTCTTCACCGTGTTCCAGCAGCAGCGGCCGCGCCTCACAGCGCTGACGGACGAGCGCGTAGGACTTAGAGTGACCATTGCGGCAGGTGATGATGTAGCCATTGCCGGCGAAGATGTGGGTTTCGATGAACTCCAGCTTGCCTTCCTGGCGCACCGGCGAGTAAGTGACGATGAACAGCGCGTCGCCGAAGGTTTCCAGCTTGGGCCGGCTGTGCTTTTCCAGGGCGTCTTCGATGGCCAGCTCGTGCAGGTTGAACTGCCGTTGCAGGTTGGCCAGTTCCTGGGCGTTGGGCTCTTCCAGACCGATCCAGACGAAGTGCCCCGGCTTTCTCGCCCATTCCGCGCCTTCGTCGAGGCTGATATTGGTGACTTTCCTGCCGGCGCTGTACACCGCCGCTGCAACGACTCGACCCATGGTTGTCCATTTCTCTGCGTTAACGTGACTGACAGCTTGGTCTGACCCTGGCGAATCGGCAAATGCTCAGCCGCGTCCGACCTCGCGCTCCATCAGATCGATGCAGTTTTGCATCTGCGTACGGCATTGCTCCACCAGGGCCGCGACGTCCTGCTGGCTCAGGCCGGCGGTGGCGATGGGCGGCAGCGAGCGGATGATCACCCGTTGGCGGCGCCAGCCATTGATGCTCAAGCGCCGCGCATAGCGGCTGACACACACCGGAACGATGGGCACGCCGGCGTCGATGGCCATGTGGAAGGCGCCTTTCTTGAAGGGGCGCAACTGATCGCCCGGGTTACGCGTGCCTTCCGGGAACACCCAGATCGAGGTGTGGTTTTCCCGCAGGGTGCGGGTGGTGGTCTGGATGGCGCGGCGGGCCTGGAAGGCATTGCCGCGATCGACCAGAACGTTGCCGCCGAGCCAGAACAACTGACCGAACAGCGGGATCCAGCCCAGGCTCTTCTTGCCGATGCACACGGTGCGTGGCGGCACTACGTTGCCGAGCACGAACAGGTCGAAGTTGGACTGGTGGTTGGCAATGATCACGCAGCCGGGCGGCTGGTCGAACAGCGGCCCGACTTCCGCCTCGATCTTCAGCCGCAGCAGCCAGCTCGACGGCCAGGCGTATACGCGGGCATAAAGCCGGCTGTTATCGGGATTGAAGGGACGGCACAGGCCAATGATCACGCCGATCACGCCCGCCAGGATGAAATGGACACCCAGCAGGAGCATGCGAGGAAGGAAAAGCATCGTACGACTCACTCGATAAAACACGGGCCAGTGTACGGTCGTGCACTGATGGCGGCAAACGTCCTGTGTTACCGGGCAAATGGACAAGGGCCAGACGCGGCTGCGCCTGGCCCGGTGGCTGGATTCAGCCGAGGTGTTCCTGGTCGCGGATGATTGCGTCGTCGAGCAGATCCAGCAGTGCTTTGCGCACCTTGAGCTTGGTGTGCTTGTGGGCGTTCATGTTGATCTTCTTCAACTGTTGCGCCGCGGCCAGGGCCGCCTCGGTCAGTTGCTCGGCAGGCACCACCTTGTCGAGGAAGCCGGCGTCCACGGCGCTGACCGGGTCGAACATCTCGGCGTTGATTACCGAACGGTGGAACGCCGCACGGCGCAGGCGATCGCGGGCCAGCTCGATACCGGCGTGGTGCATGGTCATGCCGATCTGGACTTCATTCAGGCCGATGCTGAACGGCCCTTCGACGCCGATCCGGTAGTCGGCCGACAGCAGCAGGAACGCGCCCTTGGCCACGGCATGGCCGGGGCAGGCGACGATGATCGGGAAGGGGTGGGAGAGCATGCGCCGGGCCAGGGTCGAGCCGGCGGTGACCAGGGACACGGCGGCCTGCGGGCTGGCGGTCATTACCTTGAGGTCGTAGCCGCCGGAGAGAATGCCCGGCTGGCCGGTGACGATTACCACCGCCCGGTCCTGGGTAGCGCGGTCCAGCGCCTGATTGAAGGCGGCGATCACATCGGGCGAAATGGCGTTGACCTTGCCGTTGTTCAGGGTCAGGGTCGCGATACCGTCGTCCAGTTGGTAGGTAATCAGCTCACTCATGGCGGTGTTCCTTTATAAGAAGTGGCAAAGACGTTACCCAGCCGCCGCAGTCAGGTAAAGCACGATGACTGACCGGTGGGTCACCGTATCGCCTGCCGTCCTTGCTCGACGGGGCTCGCCTGACCAGGACTGGCAAAGCACACCACAGATTGGCCAAATTGCCATTGCCACCCGCCATTTTTCGCGGATTGGCTTAAACGCATGAAAAATCTGAAAAAAACCTTTGCCATCGATAAACCTTTCGACTACATTAGCGCGCCTCGACAGGCTGAACTGCTTGAAGAGATCCGGTGAAGTGTCCGAGTGGCTGAAGGAGCACGCCTGGAAAGTGTGTATACAGGAAACTGTATCAAGGGTTCGAATCCCTTCTTCACCGCCACTTTCAAACGCCTCGCAAGTCATTGACTTGCCAAGCGCAAAGAACGGCGATTTGTAGGTTAACCCCGCAAATCGCCGTTTTTTATTGCCTGCGTTTTATCTCCCGACCGTCCTGGTCAGCGTGGCGTCGATTTTTTCTGGTCAGCCTGAACTCATCTCCAAAAGCGCAGTCTTTGTATGCCTTCGTTAGAATTATGGCGTATTGCCATAATCGGCTACATTCAAACGGATGGGACCGGCGGCATGAACTTACAGGAGTACTTCGCGTGTTCGACAACAAGTATCGAGACCAGCGTGGCAAGTTGCACAACAGTGAGCAGAATGCCCAGAACGCTAACTCCTCCTATGTGCGGGAGGAGGAAAAACTCAACGAAGGCAATCTGTGCCGTGCCGACATTTTCATCGTCCTCGGGCTGCTGATTCTCTCGATGGGGATATTCATTGGCATTCCCAAGGCGCTCTCCCAGGACAGGATGTTCATGGCCTTCCAGATGCTCCTGCTGCTGGTGGGCAGTTGGGGGTTGTGGGGCCTGGGGGTCTGGAAAATCCCGGTCGCCTTCCGTGGGCCGCTGTATTTCGTTATTTTCATCGGCGGCTTGTTCTACCTGGGTTCGCGATAACTGCCCCGGCAGTCGATCGCGGGCCGCCTCCGGCCCGCGATCAGTGCGATCAGAAGTTCACCGACGCCGAGACCCGCGCTGTCCGTGGCGCGCCCTGGAACAGGTAGTTGTCCCCCAGGTACTCGCCGACATCCCGCCAGTAGCGGCGGTCGAACAGGTTATCCACCGTCAGTCGCAGCGTGGTGTCGTAGCCAGCGATTCGCGTGCGGTAGCGCGTCCCCACATCGAACACCGTATAACCCCCGGCTTCCACCGTGCCCGCGTAGTTGGCGTACTTGCTGGCGCTGTAGCGCATGCCGCCGAGCAGGGCCAGGCCGGGAACCGGCAGGCTGTAGTCGGCCTGCAGCGAGGCGCGCAGCCGCGGCACGTTAAGGGCCTGATGATCGTCGTAGGCCTCGGTGCCGCTGCCCTTGACCCGGGCGCGGATCGCCGCGGCGCTGGCGTTGATCTGCAGATCCGAGGTCAGCCAGCCGCTGGCGGACAGTTCCAGGCCGATGTTCTTCTGCTGGCCCTGTTGCACGTAGACAAAATCGCCGCCGTCCGGTTTCGCGTACTGGTAAGCCTGGCGCAACTGGAACAGCGCGGCGCCGAAGCTCATGCGCTGCCAGTCGCGCTTGATGCCGAGTTCGATCTGGTGCGAGGTGGTCGGGGCGAGGATGTCTTCGTTATTGAGCGCGAACCACGGCGCCGTGCCGCCGGACGACAGGCCTTTGCTGTAGCTGGCGTACAGCGAGATATCCGACCGCGGCTTGTAGATCAGCGCCGCGTTGGGCAGCAGTTCGTACTGGCGGGTTTGCCGACGCAGTTCGCCGTCTTCGCCGAAGGCTTTTTCGTCCAGGCGCACCACGCGGGAGCCGAGTACGGTCTGCCAGTGTTCGTCGAAGGTGATCCGGTCGCTGAAGAACACGCCGTACTGGCGGCTGTCGAGGCGGCGTTCGCTGTGGCCCGGGGTGCCTGGCGCTGGATCGACGGCGGGGGTGTCCTGATAGATGTTGCCGGTGCCGACCCACTCGTTGAAGGTCGGACGCTGATCGACGGTGCGCCTTTGCGCGCTGCTGCCGACGGTCAGTTCATGGTCAACGCCGAGCGCGGCGAAGCGACCGGTCAACGTTGCCTGCGCTTCATCGGTGCGGCGGGTGTCGTCAGGGCTGCGGAAGTCATAGATGTCGTAGTCGCCTTCCGCGCTGAAATAGTTGGGCACGGCGTCGGCGGCGCAACTGGCCGAGCCGTAGCAACCCCAGGCAAACGAACTGTAGTCATCGATCACCACCCGGCTGTGCGACGCGCTGAGCGCCCCGGTCCAGGCCTCGTTGAAGCGGTATTCAAAGCGCCCGCCGAGGTTCAGCGAGTCGCTCTTCACCGGCTTGGCCCAGTCCTGCCAGGCCAGGCGGTCTTTCGGGTCGATGCCGTGAGGCAGACTGGTGTTGCCCAGCAACTGGTAACCCGGCACCGAGTATTGCTCGCGGGTCTGATATTCGACGTCCAGTTGCAGCAGCGCATCGGGGTTCATCTGCCAGTCGAAGGCCAGGGAGGCGAAGTCGCGCTTGCCGTCGGCATGGTCGACGTAGCTGCGGATGTCCTCATGGGCCAGGTTGGCGCGCAGGCCGAACTGCCGCTCGCTGCCGAACCAGCCACCAAGGTCGGTGGCGATATAGCGTTCGCCTTGCTCGTTGCTCGACACCGTCACCGAGCGCACGTCCTCGGGCCGCTTGGTCACATAGTTGATCACGCCGCCGGGCTCGGATACGCCGCTTTGCAGGCCCGACAGCCCCTTGAGCAGTTCGACCTGCTGCTTGTTCTCCAGCGCCACGTTCTGTTCGCCGGCAATGGTCTGGCCGTTGATCGTGTAGCTGTGCGCCGCGTCCAGGCTGAAGCCGCGCACCGTGAAGTTTTCGTAGTAGCCGATCGGTGCGTAGCTTTCGCCCACCGAGGCGTCGCTTTGCAGCACTTCGCTGAGCAGGCGCACCTGGCGGTCCTTGAGCAGTTGCTCGGTGAACACCGACACCGAGGCCGGGGTGTCCAGCAGCGGCGCCGACGAGAAGCCGGCAACCTGAGCCTGACGCGGCTGATAGCCATCGTTCTGGGTGTCGGAAATGTTCACCGGGGCGAGGGTCACATTGTCTTGGGCGAGGACAGTCGAGGTGCTCAGGGCCAGGCTGAGGCTCAGCAGGCTGAGGGGCAGGCGGGGGCGTTGCAGGGACATGCGGCAAAACTCCTTGAGGGCCGGCAGCGGGCGCGCCGTTATGACTCGGCGACTACCGAAGACTGAAAGCCCGGTACGGCGACAGGAAGGCGCAAAAAGGGCGCGCAAGTGCGAAAGGCTACTGGCGTTGCGCCAGTGGGCGCCGGAGCGCGGGCGCAATCTTAGCAGGGGCGACCGCGTTGCGGTGCCCCGAATTGCCGTGAGTCTTCTACTGTGGAAAACGTATGGAGAAGGGATTTATTCAGTGGCGGGCGGGCGGTTGCGTGTGCTGGCGGCGCCAGGTCCCGTCCAGTTTCGACCAGGTCTTGCTGTCGGTGACGGCCAACAGCTTGCGCCCATCCTTGAAGGTGGCCAGGAAGGTCACCTCCTCATCCTTGCCGCCAAGCCAGAGCCCGGCGAGCAGACCGAAGGGGCCAGCCACCAGTGCACCGGCCATGCCCCAGCCGATGGCGCTGCCGATATTGCGGCTGGACTCCTGATTGGCGACTTGCATGTCCTTGATGCGCGAGAGTGCGATTTTTTCACCCGGTGAGGGGCTTGTGGCGGTCTTGAGTGTGAGCGATCCATTGCGGTACTCGCCTTCACCTTGCAAGAAATCGCCGGACTGAACCGTGAGTCTTGTCATAGGGGTATCCAGGTTGAGAGGGCTGTTGACCAATCCCTACTGAGCGCCCCGGCTACCGCCAAGTCAATCGTCAGGCGACGGAGGGTAATGCATCTGTCAGACAGTACTGACGTGCATCACCCGACGTCCCGCAATACCCCATACCAGCAGTGCCAGCCCACCAATGCCCAGCCCGGCGGTGACGATGCCGTTCCAGCCGTAGGCCTGGAACAATTGGGTGCCAAGCAGCGAGCCGATGGCCCCGCCAATGAAGTAGCAGGTGATGTAACCGGCGTTCAAGCGGTTGCGGGCTTCCGGGCGCAGGGCGATCACGGCGTTCTGGTTACTGACGTGCACCAGTTGCACCGCAAGGTCGAGCAACAGCACACCGGCCAGCAGCGCCGCCAGCGAAGTCGGCGCAAACGCCAGTGGCACCCATGACAGCAACTGGACAAGCAGGCCGAAGGTCGTGCCTTGCGCGCCCTTGCCCTTGTCGGCCAGGCGTCCGCCCAGGTTGGCGGCAAGTGCGCCGGCAGCGCCTGCCAGGCCGAAAAGTCCGATGACGCCATCGGGATACTGATAAGGCTCGGCCTTCAGCAGAAACGCCAGCGGCGTCCAGAACAAGGCGAACAGGCAGAAGGAAAAGGCGCCGAGCAACGAGCGAAGGCGCAGCACCGGCTCGTCGGCGAACAGGCGGAATACCGAGGCGATAAGCGCCGGGTAGGCGAGCCCGGCATGTTGTCGGCGCTGCGGTAATGCGCGGGCGAGGGCGATGGCGCTGACGGCCATCAAGCCGGCGGCGAGCAGGTAAATGCTGCGCCAGTCACCGAGGGTGGCCATGAACCCGGCAGCGGTACGCGCCAGCAGGATGCCCAGCAGCAGGCCGCCCATCAACGTGCCCACCACCCTACCGCGTTCACCCGGCTCGCTCAGGCCGGCGGCCATCGGCACCAGTACTTGCGCCACCACCGAGAACAGGCCGGTCAGCGTGGTACCCACCAACAGCCACGGCAGACTGGGGGAAAAGGCACTTATCAACAGGCCGAGGGTGCTGATGGCGATCATGCTGACGATCAGCCGCCGCTGTTCGAACAGGTCGCCGAGCGGTGCCAACAGCAGCAAGCCGGCGCCATAGCTCAGTTGCGCGGCAATGACGATGCCGCCAGCACTGGCCGTGCTCAGACCGAAATGCTCGGCAATGCTGTGCAGCAGCGGCTGCGCGTAATAGTTGCTGGCGACCGCCAGGCCGGTGGCGGTCGCCATCAGCAGGATCAGTGCACGACTGAGTGGGGCTGTGGAGGTCATGGACCGTCTCGCTATCCGTAGGTGAAGGTGAGCAGTATCGAAAATGCGCTAGCATGACGCCAATGTATCGTTTTCATTCGATCAATCTTGAAATCAGATAGATGAGCATGAACCTTAAACAGATCGAATACGCCTTGGCGGTAGCCGACACCGGCAGCTTCACCCGCGCGGCCGAACGCTGTCACGTGGTGCAGTCGGCGTTGAGCCATCAGATCGCCCGGCTGGAAGAACAACTGGGCGCGCAACTGTTCGAGCGGACCTCGCGCTGGGTGCGCCTGACGCCGGCCGGAGAAGCGTTCGTGCCGAGTGCCCGCACCGCGCTGGAGGCGGCGCGGCGGATTGGCGACGAGGTGGCTGCGGCGTGTGGCGAAGTGCGCGGGCGCTTGTCCATCGGCGAGATCAGTTCGCTGACCGAACTGGACCTGGTGGACCTGCTCGCCGGCTTCCACCACCAGTACCCGCGGGTGGATATCCGCTGGCTGATGGGCAAGAGCGAATTGATGATTGCCGATGTCCGCGAGCGTCGCCTGGATGTGGCGTTTATCGGGGTGTGGCCGGGGGAATCGCTGGAGGGGGTGGAGTGGCGCCTGCTGGCGAAGGAAGAGCTGGTGGCGGTGCTGCCGCCCGATCATCCGCTGGCGGCTGACGAACGCTTGTCCCTGGCGCAACTGGAAGACCAGCCGCTGGCCGACTTCCAGGCCGGAACCGGGGCCCGCCGGCAAACCGACGAGGCGTTTGCCGCTGCCGGTTTGCGCCATCGGGTGCAGTTCGAGGTGGGTACCACCAGCCTGATTGAGCGCTTCGTCCAGCGCGGGCTGGCCGTTGGCCTGGTGCCCGCGCGGATCGCTGCCGGCTTTCAGGCCGTCGTGGCCTTGCCGGTCAGCGATGCGCCGATTCGTCATCTGTATGCCATCTGGTCGAAATCGCCGACCCCGGCCGCCAGTGCGTTCATCCAGTTGCTGGAACAAACCCTGGCCGCCCGAGCTGCCGACTGAGGTATCAGGCGGCAAAGCCACCGTCGATGGTCAAGCTGGCACCGGTGATGTAGGTCGCTTCCGGGCCGGCGAGATAGGCGACGAAGCTGGCGATTTCCTCCACCCGGCCATAACGGCCCACCGCCATCAGGCCCATCAGGCTCTCGGCGAACTTGCCTTCGGCGGGGTTCATGTCGGTGTCCACCGGGCCCGGTTGAACGTTGTTGATGGTGATGCCGCGCGGGCCCAGGTCCCGGGCGAGACCGCGGGTCAGGCCGACCAGCGCCGCCTTGCTCATGGCGTAGGGGCCGCCGCCGGCGAAAGGCATGCGCTCGGCGTTGGTGCTGCCGATATTGATGATCCGGCCACCTTCACCCATGTGCCGGGCCGCGGCCTGGGTGGCGACGAACACGCTGCGCACGTTCACGGCGAGGGTGCGATCGAAGTCTTCCAGGCTGAAGTCGTCCAGCGGGCCGACCGCCAGCACGCCGGCATTGTTGACCAGGATATCGATGCGTCCGAACTGCTCGACGGTCAGCGCCACGGCCTGTTGCACCGCCGCCGCGTCGGCGCTGTCGGCCTTGAGTGCGAGGGCCTGACCGCCATTGTTGCGTATCTGCTGTTGCAGGTCGTCGGCCACGGCCTGCGAACTGACGTAGGTGAAGGCGACTGCGGCGCCCTGTTCGGCCAGGCGCTTGACGATGGCTGCGCCGATACCGCGTGAGCCGCCCTGGACCAGTGCTACTTTGCCGCTGAGGCTGGATTGATTCGACATGGTGATGCTCCCGAAAGGACAAGGCCGAGTGCCTTGTTGATGGGCTCAGTATCGGCGCTGGATTACCCTCTGATAATCCACTAATCGCTATAGTCTGAATAAACCACGGGTTTAGAGTGCGCCATGGAAACCTTCACCAGTATTGAATGCTTCATTCGCAGCGCCGAGGTCGGCAGCTTCGCCGAAGCCGCCCGCCGCCTGAGCCTGACGCCTGCCGCGGTGGGCAAGAACGTCGCCGGCCTGGAGGCCCGGCTCGGGGTTCGTCTGTTTCAGCGCAGCACCCGCAGCCTGACCCTGACCGAGTCCGGCCAGCGTTTTCTCGCCGAGGTACGCGACAGCTTCCAGACCATCCAGCACGCCGTGGCCAACCTGGCCAGTGCCGAGGGGCAGCCGGCGGGCACCTTGAAAGTCAGCATGGGCACGGTGTTCGGGCGTTTGTACATCTTGCCGCTGCTGGGAGAATTCCTCCGGCGATTTCCGGCAATCACGCCGGATTGGCACTTTGATAATCGTCAGATCGATCTGATTGCCCAGGGCTTCGATGCGGCCATCGGCGGCGGCTTCGACCTGCCGCCGGGCGTGGTGGCCCGCAAGCTGGCACCCGCGCACCGGGTGCTGGTGGCGTCCGCCGATTATCTGGACAAGTGCGGGGCCGTTCGCCAGCCGGATGATCTGAACAAGGCGGACGGCATCCTGATCCGCTCGCCGCAGACCGGCCGCGTGCGTTCCTGGCCGCTGACCAGTCGCGAGCAGGATCACTCGCCGCTGACCCTGCGCCCGCGCATGACCATGACCGACTCCGAAGCGGCCTGCGCTGCGGCCGAGCAGGGGTTGGGTATCGCCTTGGTGAGCATGCCGTTCGCCGTGCCCTACCTGCAGCGCGGCAGCCTGCTGCGGGTGCTGCCTGACTGGTACGTGGATGACGGCAATATTTCGCTGTATTACGCCCAGCACAAACTGCTGCCGGGCAAGACCCGGGCGTTTGTCGATTTCATCCTGGAGCAGTTTTCCGAACAGGGGCTGGCGCGGCGGTTCGACGCGTTGGCCTGAGTGTTACCAGGCGCTGACGACTTCCTGAACCTGCCGGCCATTGCCCAGCACCAGGGTGATTTCATCACCTTCGAATTTGCCCAGCAGTTGCTGGCCCAGTGGCGAGCGCGGGGTGATCACGGTGACTTTCGATGGCCCCGTGCCGATCTGCAGGCCGGCCGCTTCCGGCCCGAGAAACAGCAACTGCTGATGGCCTTGAGCGTCTTCCAGTTGCACCAGATTGCTGATCTGGATGCCACGCTCGGGGTCGTAATCACGCATCGTCAGTTGCTGATACGCCTTGCACGCCTGACGAATCTCTTCCATGCGTCGGGCCTGGCCGGTGGCAAGGTAGGAGGCTTCCAGGCTCAGGGTGTCGTACTTGTTCTCGGCGATGTTTTCTTCCGCCGTGGCCGTTTCATAGGCGGTCTGGGCAGCGCGCTGGATCATGTCCAGGTCAATCTCCAGGCGCTCGATGATGGCTTTCAGCAAATCGGTCTTGTTCATTTCAGTGGCAGAACTCAAGGACATTGGCCCGGCTTTTCTCGTTAGGAGCGGTGCGGTCTTGTTGCAGCCAGAACTGGCACCTGGGGTTGGACAGGTTGCGCGGATTTTCCTCGGCATGCCTCTGCGCATCATCGATCTGCTGGGTACGCAGGGCTTGCTGGTACTGGTCGAACATCTGGTTCTGTTCCGGCGATTGTTCCTGCGCGCCCGGCAGACGGGCCGGTGCTGGCAAGCGGGCTGGCGCGGCGGGTGGTGGTGTTGCGGGCTGGCTGATCACTGCGGCCAGCGGCTCATGCAGGGACGGCACAAATTGCCAGGCGGCCCACAACGTCAGGCCGATAGCGACAACGCCGAGCCACAGGCCCAGTGCCACGCCGAGGGCAAGCGGCAGGATCTTGTGGGAAATTTTCAATTCGCGACGACGCGCTCGGTAGGACATTGCAGCCTCCTGGCCAGGACAGGGACGGGATTGTCGCACGACAGAAGCTGGTTTCCGTTGCCGGCAACACTTTTGTCTGCGCTCGAATATCAGGACAATCGGCGATTATTCGTTTGCGGTGCAAGAGGTGCCTGATATGAAGCCGAGCTGGGATATCTTCTGCTGCGTCGTCGACAACTATGGTGACATCGGCGTCACCTGGCGCCTGGCCCGACAACTGGTGGCCGAGCATGGGCTGAATGTGCGGCTGTGGGTCGATGAGTTGAACGCGTTCGCTCGCCTGTGTCCGGAAGCCGATCCGCAGGCGGAGCGGCAGTATTGGGAGGGCGTGGAGGTTTGTCGCTGGGATGCCGAGTGGCAGCCGGTGGCGGTGGCCGATGTGGTGATCGGGGCGTTCGCCTGTCAGATTCCGCAGCCTTATATCGATGCGATGGTCCAGCGGGAAACGCCCGCGTTGTGGCTGAACCTTGATTACCTCAGTGCCGAGGACTGGGTCGAAGGCTGTCATGGTCTGCCGTCACCTCAGGCGAACGGCTTGCGCAAGGTGTTCTTCTTCCCCGGTTTTACGCCGCGCACCGGCGGCCTGCTGCGCGAAGCCGGCTTGCTGGAGCGGCGCGAGGCGTTCGAGCGGGGCGAGCGCGAGGCGTTTCTGCAACGGCTGGGCATCGCGCCTGAGCCCGGAGCGCGGCTGCTGTCGCTGTTCGCTTATGAGAATCCGGGGCTGGCGAGCTGGCTGCAGGTGCTGTCCGAGGACAGCCGGCCCAACCATGTGCTGGTGCCGGAGGGGCGGGTGCTTGGCGATGTGCGCAGCTGGCTGGGGCTGGACGAACTGGGGGTTGGCGAGGTGCATCGGCGCGGGGCGCTGACGGTGCAGATCCTGCCGTTCGTCCGCCAGGACGACTACGACCGGCTGCTCTGGAGCTGCGACTTCAACGCGGTGCGGGGCGAGGACTCCTTCGTCCGTGCGCAATGGGCGGGGCGGCCGCTGCTCTGGCATATCTATGTGCAGGAGGAGTACGCGCATTGGGAGAAGCTCGAAGCATTTCTCGATCTCTACACGCCGGGTTTGTCGGCGCCCGCAGCGGTGGCGCTGGTCGAGTTGTGGCGCGCCTGGAACATGGATCGCGATATGGGCGAGGCGTGGAAAGCGCTGTTGCAACACTGGGACGAACTGGCCGCTCATGCCCGTAAATGGTGCTCGGAACAGGCCGCTGGACCGGACCTTGCCACGACGCTGGTACAGTTTTACCGAAATTGGATATGATACGCGGCCTCGATTTTTATAAATCCATCCAAATTCGGATACTTCGTAATGAAAACTGGTAAAGAGCTGAAACCCGGTACCGTACTGCGGATCGACAACGACCCGTGGCTGGTGCAAAAAGCTGAGTTCACCAAATCGGGTCGTAACAGCGCGATCATGAAGACCAAGCTGAAGAACCTGCTGACCGGCTACAAGACTGAAACCGTCTACTCTGCCGATGACAAGCTGGACGACGTGATCCTGGATCGCAAAGAAGCGACCCTGTCGTTCATCAGCGGTGACACCTACACCTTCATGGACACCACCGACTACACCATGTACGAGCTGAACGCCGAAGACATCGAGGCCGTTCTGCCGTTCATCGAAGAAGGCATGACCGACGTCTGCGAAGCCGTGTTCTTCGAAGACCGTCTGGTTTCGGTTGAACTGCCGACCACTATCGTTCGCCAGGTTGACTACACCGAAGGTTCCGCCCGTGGCGACACCTCCGGCAAGGTCATGAAACCTGCCAAGCTGAAGAACGGTACCGAATTGAGCGTTGCTGATTTCATCGAAATCGGCGACCTGATCGAGATCGACACCCGCGAAGGTGGTTCCTACAAGGGCCGCGCCAAGTAAGACTGGCGGCTTCGCAAAAAACCCGGCCTTGGCCGGGTTTTTTTATGCCTGGAAAACGCTTCAGACACTGACGTGCAAGCGCACATCGACGTTGCCGCGAGTGGCGTTGGAGTACGGGCACACCTTGTGTGCGGCGTCCACCAGAGCCTGGGCGTCAGCGTGTTCCAGGCCAGGCAGGCTGATACGCAGGTCGATGTCGAGACCGAACCCGCCTTCGATCTGGCCGATGCCTACTTCTGCAGTGATCGCAGCATCTGCTGGCAGTTGGCGTTTGCCTTGTGCTGCAACGAACTTCAGCGCGCCGATGAAGCAGGCCGAATAACCGGCGGCAAACAGTTGCTCGGGGTTGGTTGCTGCGCCGCCGGCACCGCCGAGTTCCTTGGGCGTAGCCAGTTTCACGTCGAGGATACCGTCGTTGGAAACGGCACGGCCGTCGCGGCCACCGGTGGAGGTTACGTGTGCGATGTAGAGCGATTTCATGGAGGTGTCCTCTAACGTTGATCGTGTGTGGCGTCGTGTGTGGCGCCGTCTGGGTACGGAGATAAAGTTAGTTCACAAATATTTAGTGCGCAAGATAAATTTCCGAATTTTTCCCAACGGTCGTTGCGACGGGGCTGGTCATCAGGCCAGAAACCCCTTCGCAGAGCGGTCAGAGACTTTTTTGCAGGTTGTCGCGCAGCTCCAGCAATTGCGCCTGCAGGGCCTTGAGGCGTTCAACCGACTGGCCGCTGGCGCCGAGAATGCAATGCGGCACGCGGCGGGCCTGTTCCTGCAAGGCGCGCCCGGCATCGGTGAGTTCGACGATCACCACGCGCTCGTCTTCGCGGCTGCGGGTGCGCTTGAGCAGGCCCTCGGCTTCCAGGCGCTTGAGCAGCGGGGTGAGGGAGCCGGGATCGGTGAGCAGGCGATGGCTGATCTCGCCGACGGTCAACGCGTCCTGTTCCCACAGCACCAACATGGCCAGGTACTGTGGATAAGTCAGTCCCAGCTCGTTCAGCAGTGGCTTGTAGACCTTGGTCATCAACAAAGAGGTGGAGTGCAGGGCGAAGCACACCTGATTGTCGAGCAGCAACTCGTCGCAGTTGTCGGAGGCTTTGGTGTCAGCGTTCATGCAAATCCTTTTCTTCGGTGGACCCTTGGATGTTAGCACGCAAGATTTTAGTGCGATCGCCAGCTCAGTTCGCTCTGTAGGGCCAGATCCCAGGGCGGAACCGGGCTGAAGCGGCTCTTGAGGAATTCGAGCAGCAAACGGCTCCGAGAGTTCGTTTCATGTTCCAGGCGCAGTGCGTAGATGCCACTGGTTTCGGCTTGCGGCAGGCCGTTTTCGCAGAACAGCGGCAGCAATTCGCCGCGCAGCAGGTACTCGCTGACCAGCCAGGTGGGCAAGTGGGCGATGCCGAGGCCGGCGAGGGCGCCGAACAACAGGGTTTCCGCGTTGTTGGCGGTCATGCGCATGCGCGAGGGGCGGAACACCCGCATCTGTCCGTCCACCTCGAAGCGCCAGGCAAATGGCGGGGCCAGGCCGTCCCAGTCCAGGCCGTCGTGTTGTACCAGTTCGACCGGGCTGGCCGGCACGCCGCGTTGACGCAGGTAGGCCGGACTGGCGCAGGCGATGCGCACCATGTACGCCAATGGCGTGGCCACCAGCCGGGTGTCGGCCAGCGGGCCGGCGCGCAACACCAGATCTACCTCGCCCAAGTGGGAGCCGTGCATGTCGACGAAACTGTCGATCAGGCGTAACTGCACGTCCAGGCCCGGGTAGGCGACCAGGAAATCGGCGATCGCCGGCGCCAGGTGCCGGCGCCCGAAGGCTGCGGGGGCGTCCATGCGGATCAGGCCTTCCGGCGCATTGCTGAGCGACACCGCTTCCGCCCGGGCCAGCCGCAGTTCTTCGACGATGCGCCGGGCCCGCTCGGCGAAGGCGACGCCGGCCGGGGTCGGGCGTACCGCGTGGGTGCTGCGCACGAACAGGCGGCTACCGACCGCGTTTTCCAGATTGTCGATGCGTCGCGCTACTGCCGACGGCGTCAATGGATGGCGGCGGGAGGCGGCGGAAAAGCTGCTGGTTTCCAGCACATCGAGGAACAGAGTGAGCTGTTCGGTCAGGGCATCGGGATTCATCAGTGGGCTCGCTTATGCGAAATCGGCAAAGCCATTGTGCGTTGCTGTGCGTTTCCCCGCTAGACCGGTCCCGGTAGCATGCCGCGATTGGTTATTGAATCGAGGCCGGCATGATCGAGTGGTTGATGTATATCGTCCTGGGCGCAGCCTTGGGCACGGTGGGAGGGTTGTTCGGCATTGGTGGTGGTCTGATCGCGATTCCGGCGTTGGGCGTGTTGTTCGGCCTGGATCAGCAACTCGCCCAAGGCACGGCGTTGGTGATGGTGGTGCCCAATGTGATGCTGGCGCTGTGGCGCTATCACCAGCGCAACCGCATTGAGTTGCGCCATGCGTTGCCGCTGGCCGCCGCCGGTTTTGTCTTCGCCTGGCTCGGGTCGATCGGGGCGGTGGGGCTGGACGCGAGGGCGATGCGCATTGGTTTCGTGGCGTTTCTGGTCGCGCTGGCAGCCTGGAATCTGTTGCGGATGTTCCTGCGCAGCAAGCCAGCGTCCAGTGAACTGCGCCATCCGTGGCCATGGCTGGGCGTGCTCGGCAGTTTTTCCGGGGTGATGGGCGGTCTGTTCGGCGTGGGTGGCGCAGTGGTGGCGACTCCGGTGCTGACCAGCGTTTTCGGCACTACTCAGGTGGTCGCTCAAGGCCTGTCGCTGGCGCTGGCACTGCCCAGTACCGCCGTGACCCTGTTCACCTACGGCGTGCACCAGCATGTCGACTGGGCCATGGGCATTCCGCTGGCAGCCGGCGGCCTGCTCAGCATCAGTTGGGGCGTGAAACTGGCCCACGCCATGCCGGAAAAAGTTCTGCGCTCGCTGTTTTGCGGCTTCCTGGTGGTCTGCGCGTTGATGCTGGGGTTCAAGATCTGATCGCTGCTGCTGCAAGAAAATGAGTCGCCGCCCCGGTGTTCCGCGGCTACTGTAGTGGGCCTGTTCACAAGGAGTCAGGCATGCCCACCGCGCAGTCCTTTTCGCTGAGCCAGGCGCGACGCCTGGCACTCACCGCCCAGGGATTCTCCCGCCCGCCGCTCGGCCAACCGCCGGGCACCGCGCAACTGGCGCGCATGCTGCGGCGTTTGGGTGTGGTACAGATCGATTCGGTCAACGCGCTGGTGCGCTCCCACTACCTGCCGCTGTTTTCCCGTCTGGGCGATTATTCCTCTGAAACCTTCGATCAATTGGCCTGGGGCCGTGGCCGTCAGCGCAAGCTGTTCGAGTATTGGGGGCATGAAGCGTCGTTGCTGCCGCTGGAACTGTATCCGCTGCTGCGCTGGCGCATGCAGCGCTCGCGGCAGGGCCAAGGCATCTATCGGCAACTGGCGGAATTCGGTCTCGAACAGCAGGCGACTATTGCTCGGGTGCTCGCCGCGGTAACCGAGCAGGGCGCGCTGGGCGCCGGCAGCCTCTCGACTCGCCAGGAGCGCGCCGGGCCGTGGTGGGACTGGAGCGCTGAAAAGCTCGCGCTGGAATGGCTGTTCGCCGCTGGCGAGGTCACCGTCGCCGGCCGTCGCGGCTTCGAGCGGCTTTACGATCTGCCGGAACGGGTGCTGCCGGCGTCGTTGCTCGCGCAGCCGGTTCCCGATGAAGCCGAGGCCCAGCGCGGTTTGCTGTTGCACGCGGCACAGGCGCTGGGCGTGGCGACCGAGAAAGACCTGCGTGACTACTTCCGCCTTTCGCCCGCCGACAGCCGTCAGCGCTTGCCCGAGTTGGTCGAGGACGGTCGCTTGCAGCGTTGCCAGGTTCAGGGCTGGTCCCAGCCGGCTTACTGCCTCGATCGCCCGCGCATACCGCGCAAGGTCGAAACCAGTGCCTTGCTGTCGCCTTTCGACTCGTTGGTGTGGGAGCGTGACCGCACCGAACGGCTATTCGATTTCCGCTACCGGCTGGAAATCTACACCCCGGCGCACAAGCGCGTTTACGGCTATTACGTGTTGCCGTTCCTGCACCACGAACGGATTGCCGCGCGGGTCGATTTGCGCGCCGAACGTGCGCACCAGCGTCTGGCTGTGTACGCGTTGCACGAGGAACAACAGGGGCTGGATGAGCAGGGGATAGAGGCCCTGGCCGTCAGTCTCTGGCGACTGGCGGGCTGGCTGGGCCTGGAGCGGGTGCAGATCAATTGTGCCCGGGCCGGCACCGCGCGTTTGCGCGCAGCGCTGGCCCGGGTCGAACTCAGCGGCGAACCTGCTTGAGGGTTTCGGCGATGAGGAATGCCAGCTCCAGCGACTGATCGGCGTTCATCCGCGGGTCGCAATGGGTGTGGTAGCGGTCGGACAGGGCGTCTTCGGTGATCGGCCGGGCGCCACCGATGCATTCGGTGACGTTCTGCCCGGTCATCTCGATGTGGATGCCGCCAGCATGGGTGCCCTCGGCCTGGTGCACCTGGAAGAACTGCTTCACCTCGCTGAGAATCTGCGCGAAGTCGCGGGTCTTGTAGCCGCTGCTGGCCTTGATCGTGTTGCCGTGCATTGGGTCCGAGCTCCACAGCACCTGGCGACCTTCGCGCTCGACACTGCGGATCAGCCCCGGCAGGTGATCGCCGACCTTCTCCGCGCCCATGCGCACGATCAGGTTCAGCCTGCCCGGATCGTTGGTCGGGTTGAGAATGTCGATCAGGCGGATCAGGTCTTCGGTATTCATGCTCGGGCCGACCTTGACCCCGATCGGGTTGTTCACCCCGCGCAGGAATTCGACATGGGCGCCGTCCAGCTGGCGCGTGCGATCGCCGATCCAGAGCATGTGCGCCGAGCAGTCGAACCAGTCACCGGTGAGGCTGTCCTGGCGCACGAAGGCTTCTTCGTAATTCAGCAGCAGCGCTTCGTGGGCGGTGAAGAAGCTGGTCTCGCGCAGTTGCGGCGAGCTGTCCATGCCGCAGGCGCGCATGAACGCCAGGGTTTCGTCGATGCGGTCGGCCAGTTGGCTGTATTTCTCGGCAAGGGCCGAGTTGGCGATGAAGTCCAGGTTCCACTTGTGCACCTGGTGCAGGTCGGCGAAACCGCCCTGGGCGAAAGCGCGCAGCAGGTTGAGGGTGGCGGTGGCCTGGTGGTAGGCCTGCAGCAGACGCTCGGGGTCGGGCACCCGGCTCGGCTCGTCGAAGGCGATGCCGTTGACGATGTCGCCGCGGTAGGCGGGCAGGGTGATGCCGTTGATGGTTTCGTCATTGGCCGAGCGCGGCTTGGCGAACTGTCCGGCCATGCGCCCGACTTTCACCACCGGGCAGCCGGCGGCGAAGGTCATGACGATCGCCATCTGCAGCAGCACCTTGAAGGTGTCGCGGATTTTCGCCGCCGAAAACTCGGCAAAACTCTCCGCGCAGTCACCGCCTTGCAGCAGGAAGGCCCGGCCCTGGGTGACTTCGGCGAACTGCCGGCGCAGCTCGCGGGCTTCCCCGGCGAAGACCAGCGGCGGGTAGCTGGCCAGGGTCTGTTCGACCTTGAGCAGGCGCGCGGCGTCGGGGTAGGTCGGTTGTTGCTGGATCGGCAAGGCGCGCCAGCTATCGGGACTCCAGGGTTGGCTCATCACAGGCTCTGTCTTGTTATCGCAAAGAAGCGGAAAGGTCTGCCGCCATGCTATCACCAGGCACACGCCTTGTTGCACTGGACACATTGGCGGACAATGGCGCCTTTTGCTTGGGCACGCAGGTTGCCGGGAGACAGCATGACAGACCGGGAAGAGCGGCTGCTGGCGCAGGTCCACGATCAATTCGGCACCATCAGTGTGTTCGAGGTCGAGGACTACCGCTTTCTCGAATTCGGCGAAGCGATCGAGCAAAGCTGCGTCTTTACCGCTGACCCGAGCTGGCTGGAATACGACTACACCCGCGCCATGTTCATTGGCGCGCTGTGCCATGAGCTGCCGGAAAGCGCGCTGTTTCTCGGCCTCGGTGCCGGCACGCTGACCCAGGCCTGCCTGAAGTTCCTGCCGCTGGAGGACGTCGAGGCCATCGAGCTGCGTCCCGACGTGCCGCGCCTCGCCATCGAATACCTCGGTCTGGATGACGACCCGCGTCTGTATATCCGCGTCGGTGATGCGATGGAACTGCTGCCAACTGCGGAAATGGCTGACCTGATTTTCGTCGATCTCTACACCGACCACGGCCCGGGCGTTGCGCATCTGGCCTGGAGCTTCCTGGAAAACTGTCAGAAACATCTGAATCCGGGCGGCTGGCTGGTGATCAACCAGTGGGCCGGCGATGACGGCAAGCCACTGGGCGCGGCACTCCTGCGCGGGCTCTACCATCGTCATTACTGGGAGCTGCCGGTGAAGGAGGGCAATGTGATCCTGCTGGTGCCGGCCGACCTCGACCAGACCCTTGACCAGGCCGGCCTGCGGGCCCGCGCCGAGGCCCTGGCGCCGCGCCTGGGCTACTCGCTGCAACCGTTGATCGAGGTGATTCGTCCGGCATCCTGAATAAAACGTTTCAGCTATCAGCCCCAGTGTCAGGCACTCCTGGGGCCTTGGAGTTCGGCAAGGCTTGTCGTTCCAAGGCTTGCGCTCGTCGTTTTCCGAAAAAAGGTCTCACGGAGGCGACAAAATCGGGTATAGTGCGCGCCGGTCTTTCAACGGACCTCGTTCAAGTCGTGCAATTCCCGAAGTCAGCTTCGGCTGCGCGTCCGCATCGCGGACTCTTCTTGGACGTTCTTTTATCTTCAATCGTTTTCGCAAATCCCCGCCGACAAAGCTGCCAGGGTGACCTTCGGGTCTTACAAGGCATGTGCAGCTTTGGAGCATGGGTCTTTGCGGATGCACTTAGAGGCAGACCCATGACCCAGGAAATCGGCGGCTTCGCCGCTCTCAATCTTCACCCAAGTATTGTTGCCGCCGTAATCGCTACTGGCTACGAAGAGCCTTCGGCCATTCAGCAACAATCCATCCCGATCATTCTCGCCGGTCATGACATGATCGGCCAGGCGCAGACCGGTACCGGCAAAACCGCCGCTTTCGCTCTGCCCATCCTGAATCGTATCGACCCGAGCAAGCGCGAGCCGCAAGCCCTGATCCTGGCGCCAACCCGTGAGTTGGCGCTGCAAGTAGCCACCGCTTTTGAAACCTACGCCAAGCAGATGCCGGGCGTTACCGTGGTGGCTGTATATGGTGGTGCCCCGATGGGCCCACAACTCAAAGCAATCCGCAACGGCGCGCAAATCGTCGTCGCTACCCCTGGCCGTCTGTGCGACCACCTGCGTCGCGACGAGAAAGTCCTGGCTACCGTGAACCACCTGGTTCTCGACGAAGCCGACGAAATGCTGAAACTGGGCTTCATGGATGACCTGGAAGTCATCTTCAAGGCCATGCCGGAAAGCCGTCAGACCGTTCTGTTCTCGGCCACCCTGCCTGCCTCGATCCGTGCCATCGCCGAGCGCCACCTGCGCGAGCCGAAGCACGTCAAGATCCAGACCAAGACCCAGACCGTAACTGCCATCGAGCAGGCTCACCTGATGGTCCACGCCGACCAGAAGGTTTCCGCCGTCCTGCGTCTGCTGGAAGTCGAGGAATTCGACGCGCTGATCGCTTTCGTGCGCACCAAGCAGGCCACCCTGGATCTGGCGAGCGCTCTTGAAGCCAAAGGCTACAAGGCTGCTGCACTGAACGGTGACATCGCCCAGAACCAGCGTGAGCGCGTTATCGACTCGCTCAAGGATGGTCGCCTGGACATCGTCGTCGCTACCGACGTCGCTGCCCGTGGTCTGGACGTACCGCGCATCACTCACGTGTTCAACGTTGACATGCCGTACGACCCGGAATCCTACGTTCACCGTATTGGCCGTACTGGCCGTGCCGGTCGCGAAGGCCGTGCCCTGCTGCTGGTCACTCCACGTGAGCGCCGCATGCTGCAGGTGATCGAGCGTGTTACCGGTCAGAAAGTTGCCGAAGTTCGCCTGCCGAACGGTCAGGCCGTTCTTGATGCCCGCATCAAGAAACTGACCAACAGCCTGGCGCCGCTGGTTGCTGACGCTGAATCGACCCATGGTGATCTGCTGGATCGCCTGACCGCCGATATCGGTTGCAGCCCACGTGCCTTGGCCGCTGCGCTGCTGCGCAAGGCCACCAACGGTCAGGCCCTGACCCTGGAAGCTGTAGAGAAAGAGCAGCCGCTGGTTCCGACCTCCGCTCCGCGCGAGCGTACCGGTGAGCGTTCGGAGCGTGGCGAGCGTGAGCGTCGTGCGCCGATCCCGCTGGGTGAAGGCCGTGCGCGTTGCCGTACCGCTCTGGGTGCTCGCGATGGTATCGCCGCGAAAAACCTGCTGGGCGCGATCCTCAACGAAGGCGGCTTGGCCCGTGAAGCTATCGGTCGCATCCAGGTGCGCGACAGCTTCAGCCTGGTTGAACTGCCGGAAGATGGTCTGGAGCGTCTGCTGACCAAGCTCAAGGACACCCGCGTTGCCGGTAAGCAGCTGAAACTGCGCCGTTATCGCGAAGACTGATCCGCGAGTAAATAAAAAATCCCCGACTGGTTCGGGGATTTTTTTTGCCTGTGAGATGACGGAAGGTTGGGCAAGGTCAATCGAAGCGGTAGATGTCCATTCCCAGCGCACCTAGCGTAAAGCCCTGGTGTTCGATGCCGAATCGTTCACCAGCGGCCCGGGCGAAGTACAACGGCAACAAGTGCTCATCGCTTGGATGGTTGCGCACGGCGAAGGGCGCCTGGCGCCGATAGTCGAGCAGAGCGGCGCTATCATTGGCTGTCAGTTTTTCCACCATCCAGTCACGAAACGACAGGGCCCAGGGCGCGGCGCCGTTATCCCTGGCGCGCCAGTCCAGCTCGCCCAGGTTGTGAGTGATGCTGCCGGAGCCGATCAACAACACGCCTTCTTTCCGCAGCGGGGCCAGGGCACGACCCACGCGCTCCTGGAAGGCCGGGCCGAGCAGGCTGGGCAGGGAAACCTGCACCACCGGAATATCGGCCGCCGGGTACATCAGCGACAGCGGGACCCAGGCACCGTGGTCGAACGGGCGCTTTGGATCGAGGCCGGTGGGCAGGCCGGCGTCTGCAAGCATCGCGACCAGGCGCTCAGCCAGTACGGGGTCGCCGGGCGCCGGGTACTGCACGGCGTACAGCGCTTGTGGAAAACCACCGAAGTCATGCCAGGTGGCGGGATTTGGGGCGCTGGTCACCCAGAGGTCGTGGCTTTCCCAGTGTGCCGACACCACCACGATGGCTTTTGGCCGAGGCAGTTCGGCAGCCAGTCGGGCCAGGGCCGGGCCGCTTTCGCCCGGTTCCAGGGCCAGCATGGGAGATCCGTGGGAAATGAACAGGCTGGGGAGCATCTCGGAAGTCCTGAGGGTTATGATGGCCACCATCTTCAGGCAGATCATTGATCTAAATCTAATATAAGTTTTCGCAGTATTTGATCGAATTATTCGAGGTCGGCATGCACGCGGATTTTTGGCACAAGCGCTGGGAGCGCAACCAGATCGGTTTCCATCAGGAGCAGGTCAATTCCTATCTGGCGCAGTACTGGCCGTCACTGGGTATCAACGCTGGTGGGCGGGTGTTGGTGCCATTGTGTGGCAAGAGCCTGGATCTGGCCTGGCTGGCGGGGCAGGGGCTGCGGGTGCTGGGGGTGGAATTGTCGCAGCGTGCCGTGGAGGGCTTTTTTGCCGAGCAGCAACTGGAGCCTGAGCGCTTCGAGCATGGCGCCTTCACTTGCTATCGCAGTGAAGGCATCGAGCTCTGGTGCGGAGACTTTTTCCAGTTGAGCGCCGCCGATGTGGCTGATTGCGTCGGCCTGTACGACCGCGCCGCGCTGATCGCCCTGCCATCGGAGATGCGCGAGCGTTACGCAGCGCATCTGAATGTGATCCTGCCTACAGGCTGTGGGGCTGTGCTGGTGACCATGGATTACGATCAGTCACAACTGGACGGGCCTCCGTTCGCCGTCACCGATGACGAGGTGCGGCGACTGTTCACGCCGCGTTGGCAGATCCTCGCCGAGGACGAGCAGGACATTCTCGGCCAGAGCTGGAAGTTTCTCCAGGCGGGCGTCAGCCGGTTGCTGGAGCGGGTCTACGTCCTGCGAGGCTGAGGCGGGATGAAAAAAGGGCGACCATTGCGGGTCGCCCTTTTTCGTTTCAGTGTCGCTTAGCCGCGACGGCGCAGTGCTTCGATGCGTTCTTCCAGCGGCGGGTGGCTCATCAGCAGGCCAGCCAGGCCCTGCTTCAGGCCGCCGTTGATGCCGAAGGCATTCAAGGTGCTCGGCATCTGCACCGGTATGCCCTGTTCCGAGCGCAGGCGCTGCAGTGCGCTGATCATCGCGCCAGTACCGGCGAGGCGGGCACCTGCGTCGTCGGCGCGGTATTCGCGTTTGCGCGAGAACCACATGACGATGATGCTGGCGAGGATGCCCAGGATCAGTTCGGCAACGATGGTCGCGACATAGTAGGCAATGCCCTGGCCTTCTTCGTTCTTGAAGATAACCTTGTCGACGAAGTTGCCGATGATCCGCGCGAAGAACATCACGAAGGTGTTCACCACGCCCTGCACCAGCGCCATGGTCACCATGTCGCCATTGGCGACGTGGCCGATCTCGTGGGCCAGCACTGCACGGACTTCGTCGCGCGAGAAGCGCTCCAGCAAGCCCTGGCTGACCGCGACCAGCGCGTCGTTGCGGTTCCAGCCGGTAGCGAAGGCGTTGGCCTCGTAGGCCGGGAAGACACCCACCTCCGGCATCTTGATACCGGCATTGCGCGACAGCTCCTCGACGGTCTGCAGCAGCCATTGCTCATGACCGGTGCGCGGCTGGGTGATGATCTGGGTGCCAGTGCTCATCTTCGCCATCCACTTCGAGATGAGCAGCGAGATCAGCGAGCCGGCGAAGCCGAACACCGCACAGAACACCAGCAGTTGATCGAGCTTGAGGTCAACCCCGTTTGCCGCCATGAACCCATTGAAGCCGAACAGGCTCAGGGTGATGCTGGCGACCAACACGACCGCAAGGTTAGTGGCCACAAACAGCAAAATGCGCATCATGGTTGTTACGTTCTCCTGACGGATAGATATGTAGCGTATGCGGGTATATAAGGTGCGCGCCTTTGGGATTCAACCGAGCGACTATTTCAAACTGTGTACATGTCAGGGAGACGGACACACCAATCCAACCCGCGGTCCAGAGCCGCAGGTAGGAAAGGGGGAAGTGATAGGGGAAAGTACCTGCGCCTTTTCAGACACAGGTATGACTGTAGGCTACTGCTGATAAGTCTTCAGGAAATTTCCGATGCGACCGATGGCCTGCTCAAGATCGTCGACGCGCGGCAAGGTCACCACGCGGAAGTGATCTGGCCACGGCCAGTTGAAGGCGGTGCCCTGGACGATCAACAGTTTTTCCGAGAGCAGCAGGTCGAGGGCGAATTTCTCGTCGTTCAGGATCGGACAGACTTTCGGGTCGATCCGCGGGAACGCATAAAGCGCACCCATCGGCTTGACGCAACTGACGCCCGGGATGTCGTTGAGCAGTTCCCAGGTACGGTTGCGCTGTTCCAGCAGGCGGCCTTGCGGTAGGACCAGGTCGTTGATGCTCTGGTAACCGCCAAGGGCGGTCTGGATGGCGTGCTGGGACGGCACGTTGGCGCACAAACGCATGTTGGCCAGGATGTCGAGGCCTTCGATGTAGCTCTGGGCGTGTTGCTTGGGCCCGGAGATGATCAGCCAGCCGGAGCGGAAACCGGCCACGCGGTAGGACTTGGACAGGCCGTTGAAGGTCAGGCAGAGCAGGTCCGGTGCCAGGGATGCGCTGCTGATGTGCACGGCTTCGTCGTAGAGGATCTTGTCGTAGATCTCGTCGGAGAACACCACCAGGTTGTGCTGGCGCGCCAGTTCAAGCATGCCCAGCAGCACTTCGCGCGAGTACACGGAGCCGGTGGGGTTGTTCGGGTTGATGATCACCATGGCCTTGGTGTTGGGGGTGATCTTGGCCTTGATGTCTTCCAGGTCAGGGAACCAGTCGGCCTGCTCGTCGCACAGGTAATGCACAGGCCGGCCGCCGGCCAGGCTGACCGCAGCGGTCCACAGCGGGTAGTCCGGGGCCGGGATCAGCACTTCGTCGCCATTGTTGAGCAGGGCCTGCATCGACATCACGATCAGTTCGGAAACGCCGTTGCCGAGGTAGATGTCCTCGATGCCGACACCGTCGATCTGCTTCTGCTGGCAGTACTGCATGACCGCCTTGCGGGCGCTGAACAGGCCTTTGGAGTCGCTGTAGCCCTGGGCGGTCGGCAGATTGCGGATCACATCCTGGAGAATTTCTTCTGGCGCCTCGAAGCCAAAGGGCGCGGGGTTGCCGATATTCAGCTTGAGGATGCGATGGCCTTCCTCTTCCAGTCGCTTGGCGTGCTTGAGCACCGGGCCGCGAATGTCATAGCAGACGTTGGCGAGCTTGTTCGATTTGCTGACCTGCATGATGTGATCCCGTTTGGAAAAGATCGCCGCGCACTGCGCTTTGAAAAGGTTTGAAATGCGAGTAACGCGGGTGCCAGACTGACGCCTGAATTGAGGCGCAATAATACGTGCCACCCGTACAGACGAAAAGAAGCTGCACGGGCTTTTTGATTTGCCGAGGCCTGCACATGCAAAAGTTAGAGAAAACTCTTGAAGAATGGCGTGCGATGCTCGACCCCGATCAGTATCAGGTTTGTCGCCTGAAAGGTACCGAGCGCCCGTTCAGCGGCAAGTACAACGCGACCCGGACCGATGGCGTCTACCATTGCATCTGCTGCCAGGCCCCACTGTTCGATTCCAAGGCAAAATTCGACTCCGGCTGTGGCTGGCCGAGCTTCTACGAGCCGATCGAAGACAGCGCGATGATCGAGATACGTGATACCTCCCACGGGATGATCCGTACCGAAGTCACCTGTGCCCAGTGTGATGCCCATTTGGGTCATGTATTCCCTGACGGACCGCCACCCACCGGACTGCGTTACTGCATCAACTCGGTGTGCCTGGACCTGGTACCGCGCTGAAAACGCGTTCATTCAATTAAGGAGCGATGTGAATGGCTGGTGAATTGCTGAATATCCCCTGCACCACCATCAAGGGTGAGCAGAAGACCCTGGCGGACTTTCCCGCCAAGGCGGTGTTGGTCGTCAATACCGCCAGCCAATGCGGTTTCACACCCCAGTACAAGGGGCTCGAAGCGCTTTGGCAACACTATCGCGAGCAGGGCCTGGTGGTGCTGGGTTTCCCTTGCAATCAGTTCGGCAAGCAGGAGCCGGGTGACGAGACGGCCATTTCGCAGTTCTGCGAGCTGAACTTCGGGGTCAGCTTCCCGCTGTTCAGGAAGGTCGACGTCAATGGCGCCGATGCCCATCCGCTGTTCGTCGAGTTGAAAAAGCGCGCGCCTGGCCTGTTGGGCTCGAAGGGGATCAAGTGGAACTTCACCAAGTTCCTCCTCGATCCGCGAACCGGCACCGTCTCCCGTTATTCGCCCACCACCAAGCCTGATGCCCTGAGCGCCGATATCGAGGCGCTGCTCAAATAATGACCGGCGGCACCCAATGGTCGATCACGGCCAGCAGTTCCTCGCGGCGGAACGGCTTCGCCAGATAGTCGTTCATCCCCGCCGCCCGGCAGCGCTCGCGCTCTTCGGGCATGGCGTTGGCTGTGAGGGCCACGATCGGCAGGTTCGGCCAGCGTCCGCTCTGGCGGATGCGCCGGCTGGCTTCGTAGCCATCCATCACCGGCATGTTGCAGTCCATCAGTACCAGATCAAAACTCCCGTTTTCCAATTGCTCCAGGGCGTCGGCGCCGTGTGCGGCGACGCTCACCTCGCAGCCGAGCTTGCCCAGCATGCCCTTGGCCACCAGCTGGTTGACCGGGTTGTCCTCGACCAGCAGGATCCGTGCCCGGCGCACGCTGGCGGGTTTTTCGGCTTGTTTGGTGGGGGCGCCTTCATCGACGCGCGAAAGCACCCGGCGCAGTGCCTGATACAACGCGCTCCGGGCCAGGGGACGGGCCTGTTGCTGTAGCGGGGCGAGGCTGGTGGCCTGGTCGCCGGGCAGGAAATTGCCGTAGGCAGTGATCAGCAGGATTGGCGCCTTGAGGGTCGGGCGCAGGCTCATCAGGCTGTCCAGATCGTCGGTAATCAGCAGGTCCGGGTTGCTGTCGCCAAGCTCGTCGATACGATCGTGCCGCTGATAATTCACGCCCCAGCGCGGCAGCAGGGTTTGCAGCAACTCGGCCAGCCCGCTGTTGGCGCTGCTGAGGGCGATCACGTTGCCGTGGAGGCGCTCGTAGGTGACGGCGCCGGTATGGCTCGGCAGTGGCAGTTCGGCGCTGAACTGGCTGCCGAAACCGCTTTCGGAACTGATGCTCAGGCGTCCCTGCATGGCTTCGCAGAGGTTGTTGGTCAGGGTCAGGCCCAGGCCTGTGCCGCCGTATTGGCGGGTAATTCCGGCGGCGGCCTGGATGAAGGGCTGGAAAATCCTGGTCTGGGCTTCCGGGGCGATGCCGATGCCGGTGTCACAGACATCGATGCGCACGCCGCCATTGTAGGTGCTCAGGCGCACATCCACCCGTCCGAAGCGGGTGAACTTGAGGGCGTTGGACAGCAGGTTGCTGACGATCTGCCTGACCCGGGTCGGGTCGCCGAGCACCATGGCGGGGAATGTCGGGTCGATCAGGCACGTCAGTTCGACGTTGGGCGCGGTGTTTTGCGACAGCAGGTTAGCGGTGTCTTCCACCAGGGCGCCGAGGTCGAAGGGGATTCGCTCCAGTTCAAGCTGGCCGGCGTCGAACTTGGACAGATCAAGAATATCGTTGAGCAACTCCACCAGCACCTTGCCCGAATCATGGGCGATGGCCAGTTGTTGACGTTGTTCGGCGTTGAGCGGGCTGTCCAGCGACAGCGCGATCATGCCGAGCAGGCCGTTCAGCGGTGTGCGGATTTCATGGCTCATATTGGCCAGGAAGGCGGCGCGGGCCTGGGCCATGTCCAGCGCGCGTCGTCGCGCGTCTTCCAGTTCCTCATTGGACTGGCTCAGGCGCGTGTTGCTGGCCTTCAGTTCGTCGGTGCGGGCGGAAACAATGTTTTCCAGCTCATTGAGGTATTCGGTCAGGCGGTTCTCGGCATTGCGCCGCTGCTTGATCTCGGTGGCCATGGTGACGAACTGCTGGTTGGCGACCTTGACCAGCACGCCGATCTCATCATGCTCATGGCCGACGGGGAAGGGCAGCTTGCCCTGGTTGGGGTCGTGCGGGTCACTGCTGCTCAGGGAACTGATCACCCGCACCAATGGCTTGGTCAGCATCATATAGAAGAGCGCGAGGAGAATGCCCGTCAGCACCAGGCTGCGCACGAAGCCGTTGAGCAGCGTCACTTCGGCCCGTTTGAGGAAGCGGCTGCCGAAGGCGAAGGTGTCGACATCCAGGTACAGCGTGCCGAGGTATTCGTCCGGCATGTGGCTGAGATACAGGCGATTCTTGAACTGGCGGTTGTTGCCAAACAGGAAGTCGCTGAAAACGCGGTAAGCGCTTTCCTGGCGAGGGCGCTGCATGTCGGCGAGGACCGTGTCGTTGTTGTCGACCAGTTGGGCGCGGATGATGGCGGGTGATTGCAGCAGGCCGAGGGTCAGCTCCTGGGCCAGCTCGGCGTCGATGTTGTAGGCGATGCGCGAAGCGGTGTTGTGGCTGATATCCAGCAATGCCTGCATCTCGCGGTTGATGGAGGCGTCTTCGCTGGCATAATCGATCCCGATCTGGATGAAACTGAGCAATGTCCCCAGGATGAAGCCGACGAGGACTGTCAACCGGGCTTGCTTGTACGACAGGCGATTGGTGAACTTGATATCCATGGTCCCGAGCCAGTTCCACATTCCATGCGCTGCGCAAGCATAGCCGATCAACCCCGGCTGCTGGCATGTACTGTCGCACATTCAGCTTGCTCCTTTTCGCCTGAATATGACTTGAGGAATTCTCGTGGACCCTCGTTTGACCGCATTTCTCGAACGTGCCGAAAGTGTCCTGGCCCGCCTCGAACCGCTGTTGCCGGCGCTGCGCCCGGAAATCGACTGGAGCCGCTGCCTGGCGGCGCGTTGGCAGCGCGATGGGCGCAGCGGTTACCTGTCGCCGCTGGAAGTGAGCCTGGACATTCGGTTGTCTGACCTGATCGGCGTCGATCAGCAGCGCGACCAGCTCGGGCGCAACACCCGCCAGTTTCTCGATGGCGTGCCCGCCAACCACGCGCTGCTGTGGGGCTCGCGTGGCACCGGTAAATCCTCGTTGGTCCGTGCGCTGCTGGCCGAGCACGCCGACGCCGGTTTGCGTCTGATCGAGATCGAGCGTGATCACCTCGCGGACCTGCCGCGGGTGGTGGAGCAATTGCACACGTTGCCGCAGCGTTTCGTGCTGTTCTGCGACGACCTGTCGTTCGAGGCCGGCGAGGGCGATTACCGGGTGCTCAAGAGCGTGCTGGACGGCTCGCTCGAACAGGCCCCGGATAATGTGCTGTTGTACGCCACCTCCAACCGCCGGCACCTGGTGCCGGAGAAACAGAGCGACAACGAAAACTGGAAGATGGTGGATGGCGAACTGCACCCCAGCGAGGCGGTAGAAGACAAGATCGCCTTGTCTGACCGTTTCGGCCTGTGGTTGTCGTTCTATCCGTTTACCCAGGAGCATTTCCTCAATGTGGTCGAGCACTGGATCCGCGAACTGGCCAAGGGGCCGGGTCTGGTCTGGGCGCGCGACGAGGACCTGGAAAAGGCCGCAATTCGCTGGGCAACCGGTCGCGGTAATCGAAATGGCCGCTGTGCCTACCAGTTCGCCCGCTACTGGGTCGGACTCAAACTGCTGGAGCAACACAAATGATCGACTTGAATGCGGCGGGAGCGGGGCTTGGCGGCTACGCGCTGCTGGCGGCGCAACTGGACGCCTTGCTCTCGGGCGAGCGTGACTTCATCGCCAATGCCGCACAGTTTTCCGCCTTCCTCTATAACCAGGTCGATGACCTGAACTGGGCGGGCTTCTACCTCAATCGCGATGGCGAACTGGTGCTGGGGCCTTTCCAGGGTCAGGTCGCCTGTGTGCGAATCGCTTTCGGCCGGGGTGTGTGCGGCGCCGCCGCTGCCAGTCTGCAGACCCAACGGGTCGAGGATGTCTATGCGTTTCCTGGGCACATCGCTTGCGACAGTGCCTCGAACAGTGAGTTGGTGATTCCTCTGGTCAAGGACGGACGCCTGATTGGCGTGCTGGATCTGGACAGTCCGAAGCTCGCACGCTTTACCGTCGAGGATCAGGCGGGGCTGGAGCATCTGGCGGGGATTTTCCTGCAGGCGACCGATTGCTGATTGGCGATTGGCGGAGACAGAAGAGGGGCCATTGCGGCCCCTCTTTCTTTGTATCTGATGTTCTCAGTCGTAGATGACTTTCTTCTTCCAGTTTTCTTCTTCGTCCGTCTTCAGGCCTTCGGTCAGTGCGTTGACGTCGCTCTCGGTCGGCTCGATGGTGTCCAGCACCATGGCATTGGCGCGGGCCAGAAGCTTTTCCATGTATTCCAGTTGTTCGCGGTACTGCGCGGGCTCCGGCTGCTTGCGCAGGTATTGCACGCCGCGTTCGAAAGCGAGGCGGGCGTGCCCGGGCTGGTTTTGCTGCAAGGCGGCCTGACCCAGGTTATTGAAGAACTCGATATGCAGCTTGACCAGGATGTGGCGGATTTCCTTGACCCAGTACTTGGCTTCGTTGGTGGCCAGGAAGCCTTCCTGGCAGGCGCGTACGACCTGGCTGTGCAGAGCTTCCAGAAGGAAGCGGATATCCTTGGCGCGGGCTTCGGTCTGGATCGGGCCGGGCGGGTTGCTGACCGGCAGCGATTCGCCCTGGGCGATCAGGGCTTCCAGCTCGGCGATACGGCTCTGGATATTGCTGTTGTGCTTGTCCAGTGACAGTTGGCGCTGGTTGAGGTTGAGTTCAAGGCGAGTCAGCAGCAGCTTGAGCGCCGGTGTCATCAACTGGCCCGGGAACGTTTCGGTGATCTCGCCACAACGCCGCAAGCGTTCGGCCAGCTCGACTTTCAGTCGCGCCCGCTCCAGCTTGTTGTTCTCGACTACGTTATTCAGATAGCCGATCACGATGAGTAAGGCGATACCCGCCACGATAAGCAGGGTAATCAATAGTGGTGTCACCGTTCACGCCTCGTCAGTCAGGGTTACCGATTGAGTGTAGTGGCTTCCCTATTGCCCGGATAGAGCAGTTTGGCGGAAGCCGGAGGAGGATTGATGGCAATTTGCCCTGTGTCACACTTGGGCAATTGTTTTACCGTCCTTTCCTCTATCGGCAGCGACGGCTGGAAGAATAGGGCGGGCGGCTTGCCCAGGCGGTCCTAAACACGGCGAAGTCATTGATTTAAATAAATTTCTAATTGGGGGTTGACGACCTTTCAAAGCATCCCTAGAATGCGCGCCACTTGCAGCGTAAAGCACACAGCGAAACGCGGCAGGGAGTGAAGTTGTAGCGTGTCCCCTTCGTCTAGTGGCCTAGGACACCGCCCTTTCACGGCGGTAACAGGGGTTCGAGTCCCCTAGGGGACGCCAATGCGGGAATAGCTCAGTTGGTAGAGCACGACCTTGCCAAGGTCGGGGTCGCGAGTTCGAGTCTCGTTTCCCGCTCCAGTTTACAAAGGCGTTGCTTAACGGCAGGGCTTGTAAAGAAATCCAGGGTTCAATCTTCAGGATTAAACTCTGGTCACTGAAACATGCGATGCATGTTTTGGGCAGAGTCCCCTTCGTCTAGTGGCCTAGGACACCGCCCTTTCACGGCGGTAACAGGGGTTCGAGTCCCCTAGGGGACGCCAATATGCGGGAATAGCTCAGTTGGTAGAGCACGACCTTGCCAAGGTCGGGGTCGCGAGTTCGAGTCTCGTTTCCCGCTCCAAATATGGTGCTACAGGATTCAATCGAGTCCTGTAGCCAAGAAAAAAGGACCTTCGGGTCCTTTTTTCGTTTCTGCGGAAAAATCCATTCACGTCCAGCGGGCCCGAAAGCGGGCTTCGTCGTTGTGCGCCATCAAACATTCAGGCAAAAAAAAACGCCGCTTCAATGAGCGGCGTCTTTATCAGTGCTTGCTGTCGTTGAGCGACATGCTCAGCAGTTGTTTTTCCTGGTTCCAGTCAAACGGCTCTTCATTCTGTTCGGCATCGTAGCGGCGTTCTTCCAGGGCCTGGTACAGGTCCAGTTCGTCGTCCGGCATGAAATGCAGGCAATCACCGCCAAAGAACCACAACAGGTCGCGCGGTACCAGGTGGGCGATCTGTGGATAACGTTGAATGACCTGGCACATCAGGTCCTGGCCCAGGTACTGGCTTTCCAGCGGATCGTGGGGCAGTTGCTCCAGTAGATCGTCGAAGCGTTCGAGGAACAGGCCGTGACTTTCTTCCGGCACTTGTTCGGCTTCGCCCAGGGCGACGAGGATGCTGCGCAGGTGGTTGAGCAGGGCGAGATGGTAGTCCAGGTGTGCATTGGCCATGCTGGCGATCCTCTAAAGCAAAAACGGGCGCGGGAGTATACGGCTCCCGACGCCCGATGTCCCGGTCGGATTGTGCTCAGCGCACCTTGCCTTCGACAGGCAACAATTCCTCCTTGGTGAAGGCATCGACGTCGATCACGCGTCTGCGTGCGGTTTCGGCGGCGTGCAACTGACTGGCTTGTTCGGCATCAATGACGCCCGCTCGCACGGCCGCGTCGATCAACGGTTCGCCGGCCTCCACGGTCAGTTCGCCATTTTTCAGGGCGTGGCGTAACTGTTTGTGCAATGCGGCGCTGTCGGCAAGCAGTTGGCTGGCGTGCTGCAGGGCACCGACCGGATCCTGCGCATCGGTCGGGCGATAACAGCCGGCGAGCAAGGCTTCCAGGGCCGGATCGCCGGCGGCGCGGCCGATCAGTGCGGCGATTTCCGCGTCCAGTTCATCGCTGGGGCCGGTATGGCGCCGGCCGAAGGGGAACACGATCAGCCGCAAGGCGCCGCCGAGCAGGCGACTCGGGAAGTTATCAAGCAGGCGGTCCAGAGCTTTCTCCGCTTGGCCGAGACTTTCCTCCATGGCCCAGCGCAACAGCGGTTGCAGGTGTTCCGGTGAATTCAGGTCGTGATAACGCTTGAGCGCCGCCGAACTCAGGTACAGATGACTGAGGACATCGCCCAGTCGTGCGGACAACCGTTCACGCCGCTTCAGCTCGCCGCCCAGCAGCATCATGCACAGATCCGCGAGCAGGGCGAAGGCCGCGGCCTGGCGATTGAGTGCGCGGAAATAGCCCTGGCTCAGAGCGTCACCCGGCGCTTTTTCAAAATGCCCCAGCCCAAGCCCGAGCACCAGCGTGCTGGCAGCATTGCCCACGGCGAAGCCGATATGCCGCAGCAGCAAGGTGTCGAATTCCTTGAGCGCCTGCTCATGGTCTTCCCGTCCCGCCAGCGCCATTTCCTTGAGAACGAACGGATGGCAGCGAATTGCACCCTGGCCGAAGATCATCAGGTTGCGCGAGAGAATGTTCGCGCCCTCGACCGTGATGAAGATCGGCGCGCCTTGCCAACTGCGCCCCAGGTAATTGTTCGGGCCCATGATGATGCCCTTGCCGCCATGGATATCCATGGCGTGCTGGATGCATTCGCGACCGCGCTCGGTCAGGTGGTACTTGAGGATCGCCGAGAGTACCGACGGCTTCTCGCCAAGGTCCACGGCCTTGGCGGTCAGAATTCGCGCGCTGTCCATCAGCCAGGCATTGCCGCCGATACGTGCGAGGGATTCCTGGATGCCTTCGAAGGCTGCCAGCGGCACGTTGAACTGTTCACGAATCTGCGCGTATTGGCCGCTGACCAGGCTGGTGAATTTGGCTGCGCCGGTGCCTACCGCAGGCAGGGAAATCGAGCGTCCCACCGACAGGCAGTTCATCAACATCATCCAGCCTTTGCCGAGCATGTCCTGGCCGCCAATCAGGAAGTCCAGCGGCACGAACACGTCCTTGCCGGCGTTGGGGCCGTTCATGAATGCCGCGCCCAGCGGGTGGTGACGCTTGCCGATGTCGACACCGGGCGTGTCGGTCGGAATCAGCGCCAGGCTGATTCCCAGCTCTTCCTTGTCACTCAACAGATGGTCGGGGTCATAAGCCTTGAAGGCGAGGCCCAGCAGAGTTGCGACCGGTCCGAGGGTGATGTAGCGCTTTTCCCAGTTCAGGCGCAGACCCAGGACTTCCTGCCCTTGCCACTGTCCTTTGCAAATGATGCCGGTGTCGGGCATGGCACCGGCATCGGACCCGGCGAGGGGGCCCGTGAGGGCGAAGCAGGGGATTTCCTCGCCACGGGCGAGGCGGGGCAGGTAGTGGTTACGTTGCTCATCGGTGCCGTAGTGCAGCAGCAATTCTGCGGGGCCGAGGGAGTTGGGCACCATCACGGTGGAGGCGAGGTCGCCGCTGCGGGTGGCCAGTTTCATTGCTACCTGCGAGTGGGCGTAGGCGGAAAAGCCCTTGCCACCGTACTCCTTGGGGATGATAAGGGCGAAGAAGCCATTTGCCTTGATATGCGCCCAGGCTTCGGCAGGCAGGTCCATGTCCTGACCAATTTGCCAGTCGCTGACCATGGCGCAGAGTTCTTCGGTGGGGCCGTCGATGAATGCCTGTTCCTCGGCGCTCAGTTCGGCCTTTGGATAACTCAGCAGCGTGTTCCAGTCCGGGCGACCGCTGAACAGTTCGCCGTCCCACCACACGGTGCCGGCGTCGATCGCTTCGCGCTCGGTGGTCGACATGGGCGGCAGGGTGCGCTGGAACCAGTTGAACATCGGCGCGGTAAACAGCTTGCGGCGCAGGTCCGGGAGCAGCAGAGGCGCGGCGATAGCGGCCACCACCAGCAGGAGCAGGACGGTCAGCCAGCCAGGCGCCCGCGAAAAGATACCCATCGCCAGCACGTAGGCCGCGATGAGCGCCAGGGCCGGCAACGCCGGTGTCCGTCGGTGCGCCAGCCAGGCCGAGCCCAGCACGAGCACCACTAACCACAACAGCAACATAGTCTTTCCTCCTGGAAACCTTGCACGTGTCAGTACGTCCCACAGAGCGTAGCCGGCCTCTGCCGAACGGCATTGTCTGAACAGTGACAGGTTGTTGGCGGTGGAGTTCGCCGGGACTGCTCGGCGATTGCCTGGGCGTCACGCTGGAGTAGACTGGGCGTCCCTTGCAGATATCAGGATGTCGTCATGCTCAAGATCTGGGGCCGGAAGAATTCCAGCAACGTCAGGAAAGTATTGTGGTGCGCACAGGAACTGGGGCTGGATTTCCAGTCTGTGGACGCCGGTGGTGCGTTCGGGCAGGTCAATGAACCGCACTATCGCGCACTCAACCCCAATGGTCTGGTGCCGATGATCGAAGATGATGGCCTGGTGCTCTGGGAGTCCAATACCATCGTCCGCTATCTGGGCGCGAAACATGCACCGGGCACCGCCTGGTATCCGGAGGATCCGGTCGAGCGCGCCAAGGCCGACAAGTGGATGGACTGGACCACGTCGTCGCTGGCGACGCCATTTCGCCCATTGTTCTGGGGCATCCTGCGTACGCCGGAAGACCAGCGTGACTGGGTGGCGATCAATGCCGCGCACAAGACCTGCGCGCAACTGCTGTCGATTGCCGACGAGACATTGGCGTCGCAACCCTTCCTTTCCGGCCAAGAGCCGGGCATGGGGGATATCCCCCTGGGCTGTTTCGCCTACGCCTGGTTCGAGATGCCCATCGAGCGGCCGGAGATGCGTCACCTGCGCGCCTGGTACGAGCGCCTGCGCGAGCGTCCGGCCTACCAGGCGGCGGTCATGACCGCGCTGACCTGAAAGCTTCGCTCAATGCGATAGTTATTATCGATAGGCTTGACTGTACTTGTGTGGCCGGGGCTTGCACCATGGCCCGCATTAATGCGACGGGTGCGCCCGTTCGCCGCCTGACTCACGAACAATTCCAACGGTGCAAAAAACCGCTATGAGTTCTGCTCTGTCCATTCGGCAGCTAACCAAGACCTACGGCAACGGCTTCCAGGCCCTCAAGGGCATTGATCTGGACGTCGCCGAAGGTGACTTCTTCGCGTTGCTCGGCCCCAACGGCGCCGGCAAATCCACAACCATCGGCATTCTCTCGACCCTGGTGAACAAGACCAGCGGCAGCGTCAGTGTCTTCGGTCACGACCTGGACCGCCAGCCCGCCGCACTCAAGCGCAGCATCGGCGTGGTGCCCCAGGAGTTCAACTTCAACCAGTTCGAAAAGACCTTCGACATCGTCGTCACCCAGGCCGGCTACTACGGTATTCCGCCGAAGGTGGCCAACGAGCGCGCCGAGCAATATCTGACGCAACTGGGGCTGTGGGACAAGCGCGATGTGCCGTCGCGCTCGCTGTCGGGTGGCATGAAGCGCCGGTTGATGATCGCCCGCGCGCTGATCCATCAGCCTCGCCTGCTGATCCTCGACGAGCCGACGGCGGGTGTGGATATCGAGCTGCGCCGTTCGATGTGGGGCTTCCTCACCGAACTGAACCAGCAGGGCATCACTATCATCCTGACCACGCACTACCTGGAGGAGGCTGAACAGTTGTGCCGCAACATCGGCATCATCGATCACGGCACCATTGTCGAAAACACCAGCATGCGCCAACTGCTGGGCAAGCTGCATGTCGAAACCTTCGTGCTCGACCTGAAGCATGACCTGGCGCAGACGCCACAACTGGCCGGTTATCCCTGCCGCCTGATCAATCCGCACACCCTGGAAGTCCAGGTCGACAAGGAAGTGGGCATCACCGCGCTGTTCGGCCAACTGGCCTTGCAGAACATCGAAGTGATCAGCCTGCGCAACAAGACCAATCGTCTCGAGGAGTTGTTCGTGTCCCTGGTTGAAAAGAATCTCTCCAAGGTGGCGATATGAGCTCGGAACTGCGCGCCAATCTGGTCGCCCTCAACACCATCGTTTACCGCGAAGTACGTCGGTTCACCCGGATCTGGCCGCAGACCCTGCTGCCGCCGGCGATCACCATGGTTCTGTACTTCGTCATCTTCGGTAACCTTATCGGCCGGCAGATCGGTGACATGGGTGGCTTCACCTACATGGAGTACATCGTGCCGGGGCTGATCATGATGTCGGTGATCACCAACTCCTACGGCAACGTGGTGTCGAGCTTCTTCGGCAGCAAGTTCCAGCGCTCCATCGAAGAGCTGATGGTTTCGCCGGTCTCTCCGCACACCATTCTGATCGGCTACACCCTTGGCGGCGTGCTGCGCGGGCTGGCGGTGGGGGTGATCGTGACCTTGCTGTCGCTGTTCTTCACCCATCTGCAGGTGCATCACCTGGGGGTGACGGTGCTGGTGGTGTTGTTGACCGCGACGATCTTCTCGCTGCTGGGCTTCATCAACGCGGTCTTTGCGCGCAACTTCGACGATATCTCGATTATTCCGACATTCGTCCTGACGCCCCTGACCTACCTCGGCGGGGTGTTCTATTCGATCAACCTGCTGCCGCCGTTCTGGCAGACCGTGTCGATGGCCAACCCGGTGCTGCACATGGTCAACTCGTTCCGCTACGGCATTCTCGGCGTGTCCGATATCCGTATCGGCGTTGCCATCACCTTCATGCTGGTCGCCACCGCGGTGCTGTATTTCGGGTGTGTTCGCCTACTGATCAGCGGACGTGGAATGCGCAGCTGATTTCGCCTTGCGCCGGCGCCACTGCCGGCCTACCCACCAGCGCCAGTAGAGCATGGTCAGGCAGTAGGCCAGGGCGCCGAGCAGCACGCCGCACACGACCGAACCGAGAAGGAAGGGTTGCCACAATGTGGATAACTGGTCGGTGATCCATTCGAAGGTGATTTCTTCCGGCAGCGTGCGGGCCGGAATCTGCATCAACCAGGCGCCCATCTGATAGGTGCAATAGAACACCGGCGGCATGGTGATCGGATTGGTCAGCCAGACCAGGCTGACGGCGATCGGCATGTTGCCGCGCACCAGGATCGACAGGCTGGCAGCCAGCAACATCTGCATCGGAATCGGAATGAAGGCGGCGAAAATACCAACTGCCATGGCCCGGGCCACCGAATGACGATTGAGGTGCCAGAGGTTGGCGTCATGCAGCAGCCGACCGAGGAATCGTAAGGACTTGTGTTCCCGGATGCTCGTCGGATCGGGCATGTAGCGTTTGAAAAGTCGACGCGGCATGTGGGGTCTCGGCGGTCGGAAGTGGGCAAGTATGCACGTATTACAAGTAGTGACTATTCAGACTTTGTGACAATTAATAAGTGAGCGTTGGTCCGTGTTGATCTAAGCCTGCGGAGGGGTTTTGTTCAATCGGAGTGCAAATGACGCGCACAGGGATGTTGTTGCTCGCGCTCGGGCTGTTGTGCCTGAGATTCATGCCGGAGCTGCCGTCCGTCGGTTGGCTGGCCATCTTCGCGTTGCTGGGGCTGGTTTGCCTCTGGCGGCGCACCTTCCCGTTGGCGTTTTTCCTGCTTGGCCTGTGTTGGGCTTGTCTGTGCGCCCAGAGCGCGCTGAATGATCGTCTGTCGCGAGATCTGGATGGCCGCACGCTATGGCTCGAAGGGCAGGTGGTCGGGCTGCCGGAGCAGGGCGAGCGTGGTGTCCGTTTCGAGTTGGCCGAGGCGCAATCCCGCCGCGCTGAGCTACCGCATCTGCTGCGTTTGAGCTGGCCGGAGGGGCCGCCGGTCAGGAGTGGTGAGCGCTGGCGCCTGGCGGTGAGTCTCAAAAGCCCACACGGTTTGCTCAATCCTCATGCGACCGATCCGCAGGCGGTGTTGCTGGCCAGACGCATCGGCGCGCTGGGGACGGTCAAGGCCGGCGAGCGGCTGGGGCTTGCCAGTGCGGCGTGGCGTGATGGCATTCGCCAGCGCCTGCTGGCGGTTGATGCCGATGGCCGCGAACGCGCACTGATTGCGTTGGTGCTCGGTGACGGCGCAGGGCTTGAGCGGGAGGACTGGAAGACCTTGCAGGCCACCGGCACGGTCCATCTGTTGGTGATTTCCGGGCAGCATATCGGCTTGCTCGCGGGGCTGGTCTACGCGCTGGTCAGTGGTTTGGCGCGACTGGGCTGGTGGCCGCGGCGCCTGCCGTGGTTGCCGTGGGCCTGCGGGCTGGCCTTCGCCGCTGCGCTCGGCTATGGCTTGCTGGCCGGTTTCCAGGTGCCCGTGCAGCGGGCCTGCATCATGCTCGCGGTGGTGCTGGCGTGGCGCTTGCGCTACCGGCACCTTGGCATCGCCTGGCCGTTGCTGATTGCCCTCAATGGCGTGCTGTTGTTCGAACCCCTCGCCAGTTTGTTGCCCGGTTTCTGGTTGTCGTTCGCGGCGGTGGCGGTGCTGTTGCTGATTTTCAGCGGCCGCCTCGGTGCCTGGTCGGCGTGGCTGGCCTGGGGGCGGGCGCAGTGGTTTATCGCGATTGGATTGCTGCCGGTGTTGCTTGCGCTTGGGCTGCCGGTCAGCCTCAGCGCGCCGCTGGCCAATCTGTTCGCGGTGCCGTGGCTCAGTATCCTGGTGTTGCCGCTGGCACTGCTGGGTACGCTGTTTCTGCCGCTGCCAATCATTGGCGAAAGCCTGCTCTGGCTGGCCGGTGCACTGCTCAACATCCTTTTCGATCTGCTCGCTTGGCTGGCCGCCTGGCAACCGGCCTGGATCGCCCCGCAATTACCGCTGTGGAGCTGGCTCCTGGTGGCTGTCGGGGCGTTTTTGTTGCTGCTGCCCAGCGGGCTGCCGATGCGTGTGCTTGGTTGGCCGTTGCTCTTGCTGGCCGGTTTCACTCCACGTGAGGGGATTCCCGAAGGGCAGGTGGAGGTCTGGCAACTGGATGTCGGACAGGGGCAAGCTTACGTCTTGCGCACCCGTCAGCACGCAATGCTCTTTGATGCAGGCCCGACGCGGGCCGAGGTGGACCTTGGCGAGTTGGTGGTGCTGCCGACCCTGCACAAGCTGGGAGTGAAGGACCTGGACCTGATCGTGCTCAGTCACGCCCATGCTGACCACGCCGGTGGCGCGCTCGCGGTGCAGCGTGGCTTGCCGGTGCGCAGGGTGCTCGGTGGCGAACCGGACGAGATGGCCGAAGCGCTGCAGGCCGAACCGTGCAGCAGCGCAGAGCAATGGGAGTGGGATGGCGTGCGGTTTTCACTTTGGCAGTGGACGCAGGCCACTGACAGCAACCAGCATTCCTGCACCCTTCGCGTTGAGGCCAGCGGTGAAAGTTTGCTGTTGGCCGGCGATATCGACCGTCATGCCGAGCAGGCGTGGCTGGAGGGATTTCAGGCCGGCCCGGTGGACTGGCTGCAGTCGCCACATCACGGCAGCAAGAGTTCTTCCAGCTCGCGCTTCCTCAGAACCCTGGCGCCTCGCGGCGTGCTGATCTCTCGCGGACGTCACAACGGTTTCGGTCATCCCGCGCCGCTGGTCATGGCTCGGTATGCGGCCTTGGGCATCGCTACCTACGACAGCGCGCTGCTGGGTGCGGTACGCCTGCGCCTGGGCAGTTTCGGCGCGCCCCATGGCCTGCGCGAGCAGCGCCGTTTCTGGCGCGAACCGACGTGACAGTCTTCGGCAGCCACGGCCCCCTATGGTAGAGTGCAGAACTTTTTCCGAGGGGGTCCTTAAAGTGTGGGAATTGGTCAAGTCCGGTGGTTGGATGATGCTGCCGATCATTCTGAGTTCCATCGCTGCCATGGCTATCGTTGCCGAACGCCTGTGGACCCTGCGCGCCAGTCGCGTCACGCCGCCACACCTGCTGGGGCAGGTCTGGCGCTGGATCAAGGACAAGCAGCTCAACACTGAAAAGCTCAAGGCGCTGCGTGCCGATTCGCCGTTGGGCGAGATCCTCGCCGCAGGCCTGGCCAACTCCCGTCATGGTCGCGAGATCATGAAAGAGTGCATTGAGGAGGCTGCTGCCCGGGTCATCCATGAACTGGAGCGCTACATCAACGCCCTCGGCACCATCGCCGCGATGGCGCCGTTGCTGGGTCTGCTCGGCACCGTGCTGGGCATGATCGATATCTTCAGTTCGTTCATGGGCTCCGGCATGACCACCAATGCCGCAGTTCTCGCTGGCGGTATCTCCAAGGCACTGATCACCACGGCTGCGGGCCTGATGGTCGGTATTCCTGCGGTGTTCTTCCACCGTTTCCTGCAGCGCCGGATCGATGAACTGGTGGTCGGGATGGAGCAGGAAGCGATCAAGCTGGTCGAGGTGGTGCAGGGCGACCGTGACGTTGATCTGGCTGCCGGGAGCAAGGCGTGAAATTTCGGCGCAAGCAACGCGAGAACGTTGATATCAACCTGGCTTCGTTGATCGATGTGGTCTTCATCCTGTTGCTGTTCTTCGTCGTGACTACCACCTTCACCCGCGAAACCCAGTTGCGCGTGGAGCTGCCAGAGGCCGCGAGCGGTGCGCCGGTGCCGGACTCCGAGCAGAAGCTGGTGGAAATCACCATCAGCGCCGAAGGCGTTTATTCGGTGAACAACCACCTGCTGCCCAAGAGCGACCTGGCAACCCTGACCGAAGCGCTGCAAAAAGAAGCGGGTGGTGACACCAAGTTGCCGCTGGCGATCAGCGCCGATGGCAAGACACCGCACCAGGCCGTGGTGACTGCAATGGACGCGGCCGGCAAGCTCGGCTTCAGCCACCTGCGCATGACCACGGTCGAGGCTGCGCCGGGGACGCCCTGATGGCTTTCGCCGATCGCCTGCTGGAGGCCTGGTATAAAGGCCATCCACTGCTTGCGCTGTTGTCCCCGCTGGAAGCGCTATACCGCAAGGTGGTGCGCGGCAAGCGCGAGCGTTTTCTGGCGGGGCAGGGTGATATCTACCGCGCGCCCGTGCCGGTGCTGGTGGTGGGCAACATCACCGTAGGCGGCACCGGCAAGACCCCGCTGATTCTCTTTCTGATCGAGCATTGTCGCCAGCGCGGCCTGCGCGTTGGCGTCGTCAGCCGTGGCTACGGCGCCACGCCGCCACAGTTGCCCTGGCGGGTACGCGCCGACCAGCCGGCCAGTCAGGCCGGTGACGAGCCGCTGTTGATCGTCCAGCGCAGCGGCGTACCGCTGATGATCGACCCGGACCGTTCGCAAGCGGTGCGTGCGCTGCTTGAGGCCGAGCCGCTGGACCTGATTCTCTGCGACGACGGCCTGCAGCACTATCGCCTGGCTCGCGACCTGGAACTGGTGCTGATCGATGCTGCCCGCGGTCTCGGTAATCGCCGTTGTCTGCCTGCGGGACCATTGCGTGAACCGGTCGAGCGTCTGCAAGAGGTCGATGCGCTGCTCTACAACGGGGCTGCGGCAGATCGCGAAGACGGTTTCGCGTTCACTCTCCAGCCCACCGCGCTGGTCAACCTGAGCAGCGGCGAGCGCCGCCCGCTGGATCACTTCCCCGCTGGCCAGGCGTTGCATGCCGTGGCTGGCATCGGTAACCCGCAACGTTTCTTCAATACCTTGCAGGGACTAAACTGGCAGCCTGTGCCGCATCCCTTCGCCGATCACGCCGCCTTCAGCCCGGAAGCCCTGAGCTTCAGTCCGACGCTGCCGGTGGTGATGACCGAGAAGGATGCTGTGAAATGCCGCAGTTTCGCCGCGCCGGACTGGTGGTACCTTGCCGTCGACGCACAGCCGTCGCCGGCTTTCGTGCGTTGGCTCGATGAGCAACTGGCGCGCCTGCTGCCGGCCCGGCAGCCCTGATTCTTTTCTGTTTCCGGCCACACGCCTGAGGACTTTCCATGGACACCAAACTGCTCGATATCCTCGCTTGCCCGATCACCAAAGGCCCCCTCAAGCTCAGCGCCGACAAGACCGAGCTGATCAGCAAGGGCGCCGGCCTGGCCTATCCGGTTCGGGACGGCATTCCGGTGATGCTAGAAAGCGAAGCCCGTACCCTTACTGATGACGAGCGCCTGGACAAATGAGCGTTGCCTTCACTGTCGTTATCCCGGCCCGCCTGCGCTCGACACGCCTGCCAGGCAAGCCGTTGCTGCCCATCGCCGGCAAGCCGATGGTCCAGCATGTCTGGGAGCAGGCGCGTAAAAGCAGTGCCGCCCGGGTGGTCATCGCCACCGACGATCCCGGCATTGTCGAGGCCTGCAAGGCCTTCGGTGCCGAGGTGCTGCTGACCCGTGAAGACCATGAGTCCGGCACCGACCGCCTGGCCGAAGTGGCCGCCGCCCTGGGCCTGCCGGCCGATGCCATCGTGGTCAACGTTCAGGGTGACGAGCCGCTGATCCCGCCCTCGATCATCGACCAGGTGGCGGCCAACCTGGCCGAGCATCCGGAGGCAGGCATCGCCACCCTCGGCGAGCCTATCGAAGACGTCGAGTCGCTGTTCAACCCCAACGTGGTCAAGGTGGTCGCCGACTGCAACGGCCTGGCCCTGACTTTCAGTCGGGCGCCGTTGCCCTGGGCTCGCGATGCCTTCGCCAAGAGCCGTGACCGCTTGCCTGAAGGCGTGCCTTATCGTCGCCACATCGGCATGTACGCCTACCGCGCGGGTTTCTTGCAGGACTTCGTGGGTTGGGGCCCGTGCTGGCTGGAGAAGGCCGAGGCACTGGAACAACTGCGAGCGCTTTGGCATGGCGTGCGGATTCATGTGGCCGATGCCCTGGAAGCGCCGCCTGTTGGCGTTGATACCCCGGAAGACCTGGAGCGCGTGCGGCGCTTGCTGGAGGCTTGATGCGCGTTCTGTTCGTTTGCCTCGGCAATATCTGCCGCTCGCCGACCGCCGAAGGTGTACTGCGTCATCAATTGACGGAAGCCGGGCTTGCCGATGTGATCGAAGTTGCCTCGGCCGGGACCGGTGACTGGCATGTCGGCAAGCAGCCCGACAGCCGCACCCGCCGTGCCGCGCAACTGCGCGGTTACGATCTGTCCAGCCAGCGTGCGCAGCAGGTCCGCGTCGAGCACTTCAACGAGTACGACCTGATCCTGGCCATGGACAAGAGCAATCTTGCCAACCTGCAGAGCCTGCGGCCTGGGCACGCGAGTGCTGAGCTGGACCTGTTCCTGCGTCGTTACGACGGCGCTATCGATGAAGTTCCGGATCCTTACTACGGCGGCGAACAGGGCTTCGAGCAGGTGCTCGACCTGATCGAGACGGCGTGCCGAGGGCTGGTTATCGAATTGAAGGGGCGTCTATGAGCGCGGCCGTGCAATCTCAGGTCTCCCTCAAACCGTTCAACAGCTTCGGTATCGAGGTGAAGGCGCGTTACTTCGCCCAAGCCCGCAGCGATGACGACGTTCGTGGTTTGCTGGCCTATGCCGGCGAGCACCAATTGCCCGTGATGGTGATTGGCGGTGGCAGTAACCTGCTGCTGACTCAGGACATTCCGGCGCTGGTGGTGCGGATGGACAGTTCCGGTATCCGGCTGCTGTCCGACGATGCCGGGCGGGTGGTGGTTGAGGCGGAAGCGGGCGAGCCCTGGCATCCGTTCGTGCAGTGGACGCTGGCGCATGGTCTGGTCGGGCTGGAGAATTTGAGCCTGATTCCGGGGACCGTGGGTGCGGCGCCGATGCAGAACATTGGCGCCTATGGCGTCGAAATCAAGGATGTCTTCGCCGGCCTGACCGCGCTGGACCGCCAGACCGGCGAGTTGCGCGACTTTAGCCTGGAAGAGTGCGACTTCGCTTATCGCGACAGCTACTTCAAGCGTAACCCGGGGCGTTGGGTGATTTTGCGGGTGCGCTTCGCGCTGGGCCGCAACGCGCCGCTGCATCTGGATTACGGGCCTGTACGTCAGCGTCTCAGCGAGCACGGCATCGAACAGCCGAGCGCGCAGCAGGTCAGCGACGCCATCTGCAGCATTCGCCGGGAGAAACTGCCGGATCCGGCGCAGTTGGGCAACGCCGGGAGCTTTTTCAAGAACCCGGTGATCAGTGCTGAACTGGCGGCGCGTATTCGTCTGGATCAACCGAGCCTGGTGGCTTATCCACAGGCTGATGGCCAGGTGAAGCTGGCTGCGGGCTGGTTGATCGAAACGGCGGGCTGGAAGGGGTATCGCGATGGCGATGCTGGTGTGCACCAGTTGCAGGCGCTGGTGCTGGTCAATCATGGTCAAGCCAGCGGCTCGCAGTTGCATGAGCTGGCCCGGAAGATCCAGGCTGATATCTTCAAGCGCTTTGGTGTCGAGCTGGAGATGGAGCCGAATCTGTACTGAGGCTTTTGGGCGCGGAGGGCTTGATGCTCCGCGCTTTTTTCAAGGCTGAATAAAAAAGCCCCGCCAGCTTTCACTGGCGGGGCTTTTTATTGCCTTGGCGTTAGAACAGTGGCTTCTGTTCTTCCGTGGTTTCCAGGGTCTTCGGAGCTGGCGCTTCAACCGCGTCGGCAGGCGTTTCTTCCTGCTGGGTCGGAGCCTCGACAACCGGTTCGGCCTCGGCAACAACTACCTCGGCAGCGACCGCGGCGCTGGCCGCAGCAGCAGCGGCTGCTTCGGCTTCACGCTTGCGGCGACGCACTTCACGAGGGTCGTTAGGTGCACGGCCATTCGCCAGGGTTGCTACCGGTGCTTCGGTTTCGGCTGGCTGTTCTGCCGGCACTTCCTCGGCAACAACGGCTGGGGCCGCCGGAGCTGGGGTTTCTACCGGAGCGGGTTCAGCAGCAACCGGCTCGACCACCACTACTGGCTCCTGAACTTCAGGTTGCACAGCGGCGACTGGCTCGGCCTCGACAGGTGCAGGCACCTCGACAGGGGCTTCGACTGGCTGTGGTGCAGCTTCGACGACCTCAACAACCGGAGCGGCAGTCGGCTCGACAACTTCGACTACGGCGACGGGTTGCTCGACGACCGGCGCGATGCTGGTTTCGACCGCTTCGGCAGCAGGCTGGACCGCTTCGGCAACTTCTGCGATTTCAGTTTGCAGGGAGGTTGCTTCGACTGGCTTGACCGCTTCTTCAACTACAGCAGTAGCGCGCTCGGCTTGCTCGTTGGCTTGCGCCTCGGCGTTGGCGCTGATGTTGCTGGTCGCTACCGCGGCCGTTACGGCCAGGCCGGCAGCCAGTTCGGCGCCGGTAGGCTCCAGGTCTTCGTCGGTGCCATCTTCGCTGCCTTCCACGACGTTGCCATTGGCATCGCGCTGGCGCTCACGACGATTGCTGCGACGACGCTGACCGCGGGAGCGGCGACGTGGACGTTCGCCTTCGGCGCCTTCCTGGTTATCGTCCTGCAGCAGTTCTTCGTTTGGCAGTTGCTCTTCAGCAGCCTCTTCTACCTGCTCGGCAGGGCGTGGCTGACGCTCTTCACGCGGTGGACGCGGCTGGCGCTCCTCGCGGGGTGCACGTTCTTCGCGGGGGGCGCGTTCTTCACGAGGTGCACGCTCTTCACGTGGAGCGCGTTCCTCACGAGGTGCACGCTCTTCGCGCGGTGCGCGCTCTTCACGTGGTGCACGTTCTTCACGCGGCTGGCGCTCTTCGCGTGGCGCACGCTCAGGACGTTCTTCACGAACGGCAGGGGTGGCATCCAGTGGCTCGCGCAGTTCGCGGACCGGACGGTCTTCGCGAGGACGACGCTCTTCACGCGGTGGACGCGGCTGGCGTTCTTCGCGTGGGGCACGAGGTGCGCGCTCTTCGCGGTTCTGCACTTCCTCGCGAGGCTGACGCTCTTCACGTGGGGCGCGTTCCGCACGCTCTTCGCGTGGCTTGCGATCTTCGTCGCGACGACCGTTGCGGTTGCGGCTCTGCTGGCGACCGTTGCGACGCTCTTCGTTGCGCTGCGGGCGCTCGGCGGCAGGCTTCTCGGCAGCAGCAGGTGCGCTGACAGGCTCATCTTTGCCGGCGAACAGGCTGACCAGCGATTTCACCAGGCCCTTGAACAGGCTTGGTTCCGGTGCGACATGCACAGGGGCCGGAGCAGGTTGCTCGTCAGCGGCCGGTACCGGGGCGTTGGCGCGGGCCGGGGCAGTCTTGACCGCAGCTTCCTGGCGAACCAGGGTGCGGGTCGCGGCGGCTGGCTGAACTTCTTCAACCTCGGCAGCGGCGATTTCGTAGCTGGACTGGCCAGTCAGGGCTTCCGGGTTGTCATCGCGCAGACGCTGGACTTCGAAGTGCGGCGTCTCGAGGTGATCGTTCGGCAGGATGATGATGCGGGCGCGAGTACGCAGTTCGATCTTGGTGATCGAGTTGCGTTTTTCGTTGAGCAGGAAGGCGGCGACCGGAATCGGGACCTGGGCGCGGACTTCGGCGGTGCGGTCCTTCAGGGCTTCTTCTTCGATCAGGCGCAGGATGGCCAGCGACAGGGACTCGACGTCACGGATGATGCCGGTGCCACTGCAACGTGGGCAAACGATGCCGCTGCTCTCGCCGAGGGAAGGGCGCAGGCGCTGACGGGACATTTCCAGCAGGCCGAAGCGCGAGATGCGACCGACCTGAACGCGAGCGCGGTCGGCTTCGAGGCATTCGCGGACTTTTTCTTCGACGGCACGCTGGTTCTTGGCCGGCGTCATGTCGATGAAGTCGATGACGATCAGGCCGCCGATGTCACGCAGACGCAGTTGGCGGGCGATTTCCTCGGCCGCCTCCAGGTTGGTCTGCAGCGCGGTTTCCTCGATGTCGCTGCCCTTGGTGGCGCGCGCCGAGTTGATGTCGATGGAAACCAGGGCTTCGGTCGGGTCGATCACGATCGAGCCACCGGACGGCAGGTCGACTACGCGCTGGAAGGCGGTTTCGATCTGGCTTTCGATCTGGAAGCGGTTGAACAGCGGAACGCTGTCTTCGTACAGCTTGATCTTGCTGGCGTACTGCGGCATGACCTGGCGGATGAAGGTCAGGGCTTCTTCCTGGGCATCGATGCTGTCGATCAGCACTTCGCCGATGTCCTGGCGCAGGTAGTCGCGGATGGCGCGGATGATGACGTTGCTTTCCTGGTAGATCAGGAATGGCGCGGAGCGGTCTTGCGAAGCTTCCTTGATCGCGGTCCAGAGTTGCAGCAGGTAATCCAGGTCCCATTGCATCTCTTCGCTGCTGCGGCCAAGGCCGGCGGTGCGAACGATCAGGCCCATGTCGGCAGGGGCTACCAGGCCGTTGAGGGCCTCGCGCAGTTCATTGCGCTCTTCGCCTTCGATGCGGCGGGAGATACCGCCGGCACGCGGGTTGTTCGGCATCAGGACCAGATAGCGGCCAGCGAGGCTGATGAAGGTGGTCAGGGCGGCGCCCTTGTTGCCACGCTCTTCTTTCTCGACCTGGACGATGACTTCCTGGCCTTCGCTCAGCACTTCCTTGATGTTCACCCGGCCTTCGGGCGACTTCTTGAAGTACTCGCGGGAAATTTCTTTCAGGGGCAGGAAACCATGACGCTCGGAGCCGAAGTCGACGAAAGCGGCTTCGAGGCTGGGTTCGATACGGGTAATCCGGCCTTTGTAGATGTTGGCCTTCTTCTGCTCGCGGGCACCGGACTCGATGTCCAGGTCGTAGAGGCGTTGGCCGTCTACCAGAGCAACGCGCAACTCTTCGGGTTGAGTCGCGTTAATCAGCATTCTTTTCATGTAATACCGTCGGTTTCCGGGCTGCCGGAAACGGCGTTCGGCACACACGACTTCTTCACGGTCGGTGTCAGGTGCGTCAGGGGTGGCGAACCATCCCGTGTCCAGCGGTATTCGGTCGACTGATATCCAGTGCTCACGAAACCGCGACGACGCTTCCTGCTTGCTGTGGTGTCATGCACTCAGTCAGGAGGAGGAATCAGCCTTCGGCCATGGACGCCCGGGGGCATCTCGATCAAGACCAGGTCCTGTCGCGGAGCCAGGGGCCCGCGGGTTGGACGCGGTACTACACGGTCCGACGGTTGTGCATCTCCACCCTACACGTATCCCTGAAAGTCGGGTGCTGCCGCGCGCTGAATCCGCAACGGGTTGCATTTATCGCCGGCTCAATTCGGGAGCCCGCGCATTTTCATGGCTAAGGCTGGTATTTCCGAAGTATTCGCCATGACTGCGTGGAAGCGTTGGCACTGAAGGAGTGGCATCGAAAAAAAACGGGGTGGGAGGGTCAAATACCGCTCTTATTGTTTTTTATCGGTCTTCTCTCATCGGTGCTGGTGGCGATTCCAGGCATTTCTGTAAACTGGCGAAAGCCCCGTCGGACGGCCTCGCGTCCTCAAGAATTGCGTAGGTCAGGGCAGGCTTGAAGCCATTGGTCCGCTGGCCAGCCGCTTTTGGCGGCGTTCGCGACTATAGCAGCAATCATTAAGTGCTTCAAATCCATAAAAAATTGTTATGATCCCGCAAATGACGACCAATACCCCCCCGGCTTCCAGTGTTCAACTGATTGAAGTCGCGCCGGAACTTGCCGGCCAGCGCATCGATAATTTCCTCATCAACGTCCTCAAGGGCGTTCCCAAGACCTTGATTTACCGCATTGTGCGTAAAGGCGAGGTGCGGGTTAACAAAGGTCGGATCAAGCCTGAATACAAGCTGCAGGCCGGCGATGTTGTCCGTGTCCCGCCCGTTCGTCTGCCTGAGCGCGACGCACCGGTTCCGGTAGCTCAGGGCCTGTTGCAGCGACTGGAAGCCGCCATTGTCTACGAAGACAAGGCGCTGATCGTGCTCAACAAGCCGGCCGGCATCGCCGTGCATGGTGGTAGCGGCCTGAACTTTGGCGTGATCGAAGCATTCCGGCAGTTGCGTCCTGACACCAAGGAGCTGGAGCTGGTCCATCGCCTGGACCGTGACACCTCCGGGCTGTTGATGATCGCCAAGAAGCGCAGCATGTTGCGCCATCTGCATACTGCGTTGCGCGGCGACGGCATCGACAAACGGTATATGGCTCTGGTTCGCGGACACTGGGCGACCGCCAAGAAGCAGGTCAATGCTCCGTTGCTCAAGAGCAACCTGCGCTCCGGGGAGCGGATGGTCGAGGTCAATGAAGAAGGCAAGGAGGCGCTGACGATCTTCCGCGTCCTGCGCCGTTTCGGTGATTTCGCAACCATGGTCGAGGCTCGCCCCATCACGGGTCGGACCCACCAGATCCGGGTGCATGCCTTGCACGCCGGGCACTGCATCGCTGGCGACAGCAAATACGGCGACGAAGACTTCACGCGGGAAATCCGCGAGCTGGGTGGCAAGCGTCTGTTCCTGCATGCTTATGCCCTTACCGTGCCGCTGCCGGATGGTGGTGAGCTGAAGCTTGAGGCGCCGGTGGATGAAATGTGGTCCCAGACCGTGGAGCGACTGAGTGCAGCGTGATTACGATCTGCTGATTTTCGATTGGGACGGCACGCTGGCCGACTCGATCGGTCGCATTGTCGAGGCGATGCACGCTGCCGCGCAGCGTGCGGGCTATCCATTGTGCGAGGGCGACGCGGTCAAGGGCATCATTGGTCTGGCGCTGCCTGAGGCGATCAGCACGCTGTACCCCGAGTTGGTGGAGGCCGAAGTCATGGCATTCCGTCAGCACTACGCCGATATCTACATGGCTCTGGATGACCAGCCTTCGCCGCTGTTTCCCGGTGTTATCGAGGCGCTGGACGCTTTTCGCGCCGAGGGCTACCGTCTGGCAGTGGCTACCGGCAAGGCCCGGCGGGGGCTGGATCGAGTGCTGCGGGCCAATGGCTGGGAGGATTTCTTCGATATCACCCGCGCTGCCGATGAGAGTCGGGGCAAGCCTGATCCGTTGATGCTGCAGGAAATTCTCGATCATTGCCGAGTCCCCGCGTCCCGTGCCTTGATGGTCGGGGACTCTTCGTTCGACCTGCTCATGGCGCAAAACGCCGGGATGCACTCGGTGGCGGTGGGTTATGGGGCAATGTCGCTGGAAGCGCTGAGCGTTTATGAACCGCAGTTGTCTATCGAACACTTCTCACAGTTGCAGGCCTGGCTTGGTCGGGTTGCTGCACCGGAACTCCAGGGTAGGTAAGCATGGTCGATGAGTGGAAGGCGCCTCGCGAAGAGCAGAGCGAAGATGGCAAAAGCTGGAAGTTGCTGGAGAAAACCCTGCTGGCCGGTGTGCAGGAGCAGCGCCGAGCGCGGCGTTGGGGGATATTTTTCAAGCTGCTGACCTTTCTCTACCTGTTCGGCCTCCTGTTCCTGCTGACGCCGTTGATGGATATGGAGAAGGGGGCGGTTGGTGGTTCCGGGCATACCGCGCTGGTGGAATTGCGTGGTGTGATTGCCGATCAGGAAGAAGCCAGTGCTGACAACCTCATTGCCAGCCTGCGCGCGGCCTTCAAGGATCCCAAGACCAAAGCTGTGGTCATGCGTATCAACAGTCCTGGTGGTAGCCCGGTACAGTCCGGTTACGTCTACGACGAGATTCGTCGCCTGCGCGGCGAGTATCCCGATATCAAGCTTTATGCGGTCATCACCGACCTGGGCGCCTCCGGTGCTTACTACATCGCCAGTGCGGCTGATCAGATCTATGCCGACAAGGCCAGTCTCGTCGGTTCGATCGGTGTGACGGCTGCCGGTTACGGATTTGTCGGGACCATGGAAAAGCTCGGTGTCGAGCGGCGGACTTACACGGCAGGGGAGCACAAGGCGTTCCTTGACCCGTTCCAACCGCAGAAGCCCGAAGAGACGGCGTTCTGGCAGAGTGTGCTGGAAACCACTCACAAGCAGTTCATCGCCAGCGTGAAGCAGGGCCGTGGCGAGCGCCTGAAAGACAAGGAGCACCCTGAGCTGTTCAGCGGGTTGATCTGGTCTGGCGAGCAGGCCGTAGGCCTGGGCCTGGTAGATGCCTTGGGTAGTGCGGGCTATGTGGCGCGGGATGTCGTGGGCGAAAAGGATCTGGTGGACTTTACCGTCAAGGAGTCGCCGTTTGATCGCTTTTCCAAGCGTCTGGGTGCCAGCGTTGCTGAGCACCTGGCCGTGTGGATGGGCTTCCAGGGTCCGACGCTGCGCTGATTGTTGGTGCGATGAAAAAGCCGGTCCTGAGGGGCCGGCTTTTTATTGGGTCAAGGGATGCTGACGCCTTCTTTTATAAGCATGTCCACCAGGCGGATCAGTGGCAGGCCGATCAGGCTGGTGGCGTCGCTGCCGTGGGTGCTCTGGAACAGGCTCACGCCCAGGCCTTCGCACTTGAAGCTTCCTGCGCAATCGTAGGGCGTCTCGATGTGCAGGTAGCGCTCGATGCGCGCCAGGTCAAGCTCACGCATGTGCACGGTGAAGGGCACGCAGTCGACCTGGCATTCCCCGCTATCGCTGTTGAGTAGAGCGACGCCAGTCAGGAAGGTGACATGGTTTCCGCTGGCAGCAAGCAGTTGTTCGCAGGCTTTGTCGAAGGTGTGCGGCTTGCCGAGGATCTGTTCGCCGAGGACCGCCACTTGATCGGAGCCGATGATCAGGTGTGTGGGATAGCGCTGGGCCAGGGCGTGTGCCTTTTCCCGGGCGAGGCGCTTGACCAGCTCAACGGCAGGTTCTTCGTCCAGGCGGCGCTCGTCGATGTCTGGCGAGGCCCAGTCGAAGGGCAGTTGCAGGCGCGCCAGCAATTCGCGCCTGTAAGGGGAGCTGGAAGCCAGTATCAAGGGCAGCATGAGTTACTCCAGTGCAGATTGGCCGATTCAGGGCTCTGTACGAAATGCATCCGAACTCGCCCCATGCTGCGTTGAAAACAGGCCTGGCCTTCGCTCGAATGCATTTCGTACAGATCCTAACATGTTGAACTGGGCTGAATTTCCTTTGACAGGGGCGGGGGGCATCCCTAGAATGCTGCGCCTATGTTGAATGACCCGATTCCACCTCACGTTGACCCGCGCAAATTGGCCGATCGTGGCGTTTCCATCCAAGGAAACGTAACGCTTGCCAGTTTGGAGAGACTCTGCGACCCGCTTTCCGACAATGTCGGTACGGTGCAGGCCAAATTCGATTTTGAACGAGACGAGCAGAACTCGGTGGTTGTACACACCGACTTGAACGTCGAGGTCAAGATGGTTTGCCAGCGTTGTCTTGAGCTGGTCACCCTGCCGATCCACAGCGAATGTACTTACGTTGTGGTGAAGGAGGGTGCGAATACCCAGTCGTTGCCGAAAGGTTATGACGTGCTGGAACTGGGCGAGGATCCTTTGGATCTGCAGGCATTGATCGAGGAAGAGCTTCTGCTCGCCTTGCCCATTGTGCCTGCTCATCATCCGGAAGAATGCCAGCAGCCGGCGGGCGCCGATGAGCCCGAATCGAGCGAGGACGAGGTAACGCGGTCCAACCCGTTCAGTGTATTGGCGCAGTTAAAGCGTGACCCAAACGTTTAGGAGTTAATCAATTATGGCTGTTCAGCAGAACAAAAAATCCCGCTCTGCCCGTGACATGCGCCGTTCGCACGACGCCCTCGAGGCCAGCGCACTGTCCGTAGAAAAAACCACCGGTGAAGTTCACCTGCGCCACCACGTTTCGCCAGAAGGCGTATACCGTGGTCGTAAAGTGATCGACAAGGGCGCTGACGAGTAATCCTTGTCCGCTCAGATCATTGCGGTTGATGCAATGGGCGGGGACTTCGGTCCCCGCAGCATTGTTCAGGCGAGTCTTGCTTGCCTTTCTGCTACACCCTCGCTTCACCTGACCCTCGTCGGTCAACCCTCTCTTCTTGAAGACCTGATCGTTGGCCAACCGGCTGCGGATCGCGCGCGTCTGCAAATCGTTGCGGCAAGCGAAGTGATCGGCATGGACGAGCGTCCCTCGCAGGCATTGCGTGGCAAGCCCGACTCATCAATGCGCGTGGCCCTCGAATTATTGCGCGATGGCAAGGTGCAGGCCTGTGTCAGTGCCGGGAATACCGGTGCGCTGATGGCGCTTTCACGGTACGTGCTTAAAACGTTGCCGGGTATTGATCGCCCGGCGATGGTGGCGGCGATCCCGACCCAGACTGGTTATTGCCAGTTGCTCGATCTGGGGGCCAATGTCGACTGCAGTGCCGAGCATCTTTATCAGTTCGCGGTAATGGGCTCGGTGGCGGCTCAGGCGTTGGGTATCAGCCGACCGCGCGTGGCGTTGCTCAATATCGGTACGGAAGACATCAAGGGCAACCAGCAGGTCAAGCTTGCGGCGAGCCTTTTGCAGCAGGCGCGCGGCCTCAACTACATCGGTTTTGTCGAGGGTGACGGCCTGTATCGTGGTGAGGCGGATGTGGTGGTGTGTGACGGTTTTGTGGGCAATATTCTGCTCAAGTCCAGCGAAGGGTTGGCGACCATGATCGCCGCGCGTATCGAGGCCTTGTTTCGCGGCGGGATCGCCACGCGGTTGGTGGGGGCGATGGCCATGCCACTGCTCAAGCGCCTGCAGGCCGACCTCGCTCCGGCGCGGCATAATGGCGCAAGTTTTCTCGGGCTGCAGGGTATCGTCATCAAGAGCCACGGTTCGGCCGGCGTCCAGGGCTTTCAAAGTGCGATCCAGCGCGCGCTGATCGAAATCCAGGAGAACCTGCCGCAACGCTTGCACGGGCGTCTCGAGGATCTGTTGCTTTAGGCATTCGCAAGGAAGTGGTTAAATGTGACCGCTTGGTTCTCGTTACCATCCAACGTTCAGTTTCTTGTGTCCAGCTACGGCTGGACACTTAATTTTCGACGACAAGATCACTAGGGGCTTGTTCAATGTCTGCATCCCTCGCATTCGTCTTTCCTGGTCAAGGTTCGCAGTCGCTCGGCATGCTTGCCGAGCTGGGCGCCCAGCACCCGCTGGTCATCGACACCTTCCGTGAGGCCTCCGAGGCTCTGGGCTACGATCTCTGGGCTTTGATCCAGAACGGCCCGGAAGAGCAACTCAATCAAACCGACAAAACCCAGCCCGCCATCCTGACCGCCTCTATCGCCCTGTGGCGTCTGTGGCTGGCTGAAGGTGGTGCGCGTCCTGCTTTTGTCGCGGGCCACAGCCTGGGTGAATACAGTGCCCTGGTCGCCGCCGGCAGCCTGACTTTGGCTGACGCGGTCAGGCTGGTCGAGCGTCGCGGTCAACTGATGCAGGAGGCCGTTCCGGCCGGGCAAGGCGCCATGGCGGCGATTCTTGGTCTGGACGATGCTGATGTTGTCGCCATTTGTGCCGAAGCGGCCCAGGGCGAAGTGGTCAGCGCAGTCAATTTCAACTCGCCAGGCCAGGTTGTCATCGCCGGTGCAAAGGCTGCGGTCGAGCGTGCCATCGAGGGCTGCAAGGCTCGCGGTGCCAAGCGTGCGCTGCCGCTTCCGGTCAGCGTTCCATCGCACTGTGAACTGATGCGTCCGGCTGCCGAGCGCTTTGCCGAATCGGTCAACGCCATCGAGTGGAAAGCTCCCGAGATTCCGGTTGTCCAGAACGTTAGTGCTGGCGTGGCGACCGATCTGGATACCCTCAAGCGTGATCTGCTGGAACAACTCTACAAACCGGTCCGCTGGGTCGAGTGCGTACAGGCGCTGGCCGGCAAGGGCGCGGTGCAATTGGTCGAGTGTGGCCCGGGCAAGGTTCTGGCCGGCCTGAACAAGCGGTGCGCCGATGGCGTAACCACTTACAACCTCAATACCCCGGATGCCGTCGCCGCCGCCCGTGCGGCGCTGGCCTGAATTAGGAGAGCTTGCATGAGTCTGCAAGGTAAAGTTGCATTGGTCACCGGCGCCAGCCGTGGTATTGGTCAAGCCATCGCACTGGAGCTGGGGCGCCAGGGCGCAACCGTCATCGGTACCGCCACTTCCGCTTCGGGTGCAGAGCGCATTGCTGCCACCCTGAAGGAGCACGGCATCACGGGTACCGGGCTGGAACTGAATGTCACCAGCGATGAATCTGTCAGCTCGGTTCTGGCTGCCATTCAGGCGCAGTTCGGTGCGCCGACCATCCTGGTGAACAACGCCGGTATCACCCGCGACAACCTGATGATGCGGATGAAGGACGACGAGTGGTTCGATGTCATCGACACCAACCTCAACAGCCTCTACCGTTTGTCCAAGGGCGTTCTGCGTGGCATGACCAAGGCACGTTGGGGTCGTATCATCAGCATCGGCTCGGTGGTAGGTGCCATGGGTAATGCTGGCCAGGTGAACTATGCTGCGGCCAAGGCCGGCCTGGAAGGCTTCAGCCGTGCGCTGGCTCGCGAAGTCGGTTCCCGCGCCGTCACCGTCAACTCGGTGGCTCCCGGCTTTATCGATACCGACATGACCCGTGAGTTGCCGGAAGCTCAGCGCGAAGCGCTGCAGACGCAAATTCCGCTGGGTCGTCTGGGGCAGGCTGATGAAATCGCGAAAGTGGTTTCGTTCCTGGCATCCGACGGCGCGGCATACGTGACTGGCGCAACCATTCCAGTCAACGGCGGGATGTACATGTAGTCAAATGTGACGGATTGCTTTAAAAAAATGTCATACGAGCTGACTAAAATCCGTTATAAAGCTGCAATCAAATTCTAGGCAGCCGGCAGGTGTCATGTTCGAAGGGCGCTTTACGCTTGAAAAGCAGGCGTCTTTCTATAAACTTACACACCGGCCAGCTGCCTGACATATGTCCATTAGGAGTGAAAACAAGGTATGAGCACCATCGAAGAACGCGTCAAGAAAATCGTCGCCGAGCAACTGGGCGTTAAAGAAGAAGAAGTGAAAAACGAATCTTCTTTCGTAGAAGATCTGGGTGCCGATTCCCTTGATACCGTTGAGCTGGTGATGGCTCTGGAAGAGGAATTCGAGACCGAGATTCCTGACGAAGAAGCTGAAAAGATCACTACTGTTCAAGCTGCTATCGACTACGTCAACAGCCACCAGGCTTAAGACTTTGTAGTCGTTGCTTCTTGTCAGGGAAAAACCGCACTGCCTTTGCTGGCGTGCGGTTTTTTCTTTGCGAGAAATGTAGACATCCAGAATAAGGAGAGTGCTGTGTCGCGTAGACGCGTCGTGGTCACCGGTATGGGTATGCTGTCGCCATTGGGTACCGATGTACCGAGCAGTTGGCAGGGCATTCTGGCTGGCCGCAGTGGCATTGGTCTGATCGAGCATACAGACCTTTCTGCCTACTCCACCCGTTTTGGCGGCTCGGTAAAGGGCTTCGAGGTTGAGCAGTATCTGTCGCTCAAGGAAGCTCGCAAGCTCGATTTGTTCATTCAGTACGGTCTGGCTGCCGGTTTTCAGGCGGTTCGTAACGCCGGCCTGGAAGTTACCGATGCAAACCGTGAGCGTATCGGCGTGGCCATGGGTTCAGGCATCGGTGGCCTGACCAATATCGAAGAAACCAGCCGTACCTTGCATGATCAGGGCCCGCGGCGTATTTCGCCGTTCTTCGTGCCTGGTTCGATCATCAACATGATTTCCGGTTTCCTGTCCATCCACCTGGGTGTGCAGGGGCCTAACTACGCCATTGCCACGGCTTGTACCACGGGTACTCATTGCATTGGCATGGCGGCGCGCAACATCGCTTTCGGCGAAGCTGATGTCATGATTGCCGGCGGTGCCGAGATGGCTGCCTGCGGGCTCGGCATGGGCGGCTTTGGTGCTTCGCGCGCACTGTCGACCCGCAATGACGAGCCGACTCGCGCCAGTCGTCCTTGGGACAAAGGCCGCGACGGTTTCGTACTGTCCGACGGTGCCGGCGCCCTGGTGTTGGAAGAGCTGGAGCACGCCAAGGCTCGAGGCGCAACCATCTACGCCGAGCTGGTCGGTTTCGGCATGAGCGGTGACGCCTACCATATGACTTCGCCGCCCGAAGACGGCGCCGGCGCTGCTCGCTGCATGGCCAATGCCCTGCGTGATGCACGTGTCGACCCGGCTCAGGTCAATTACATCAACGCCCACGGCACGTCGACGCCGGCGGGTGACCTGGCGGAAGTTGCTGCGGTCAAGTCGGTGTTCGGCGAGCACGCCTACAAGCTGGCAGTCAGCTCGACCAAGTCGATGACCGGTCACTTGCTGGGTGCTGCGGGTGCTGTCGAGGCGATCTTCAGTGTCCTGGCGATCAATGGGCAGGTGGCGCCACCGACCATCAACCTGGACGAGCCCGATGTGGGTTGTGACCTGGATTTCGTTCCGCATGAGGCGCGCAACATGCCCATCGATGTGGTGCTGTCCAACTCGTTCGGCTTTGGCGGTACCAACGGTTCGCTGGTGTTCCGCCGGTTCGCGGACTGATGCAAGCCTGGGTCGATGGTCACAGTGCTGATTCCCTGGCGCTGCACAACCGCGGCCTGGCTTACGGCGATGGTCTGTTCGAGACCATCGCTGTCATCGCAGGGCGACCGTCCCTGCTCGAGTATCACCTCGACCGCCTGGCGCTGGGTTGCCAGCGCCTGGCGATCGAGGCCGATCACGCGCTGATTCGTGATGAGCTGTGTCGATACGCCGCCTTGCTTGGCAATGGCGTGCTCAAGCTCATTCTCACCCGGGGTGATAACCAGCGAGGCTACGCCGCCGCCGCAGGTGCGATTCCGCGCCGTATCCTCCAGGGCAATCCTGCCCCCGTATATCCCATCGAGCATGCCGAGCAGGGGGTCCGCCTCTTTGCCTGTCGTACCCGATTGGCCGAGCAGCCTTTGTTGGCGGGTCTCAAGCATCTCAATCGCCTGGAGCAGGTCCTGGCTCGTGCTGAATGGCAGGGCACCGAGTACGCAGAAGGATTGATGCTTGATGTGTCGGGTCGGGTGATCGAAGGGGTCTACAGCAACCTGTTCCTGGTGCGCAACAATGCCCTGCTGACCGCTGACCTGAGTCGCTGCGGTGTCGCCGGGGTGATGCGTGCGGCCTTGCTGGAGGCTGCGGCCGGGGAGAGCGTCGCGGTGAGCGTCACCGACCTGTCGATGGCAGACCTTGAGCAGGCCGATGAAGTGTTCGTCTGCAACAGTGTCTACGGCATCTGGCCGGTGCGTTCATTTGCATCGCTGAACTGGTCGCCGGGGCCTCTCACCCGTAAACTGCAGGCCATTGCCCGTACGCTACTGGATGCCTGATTCGTGAGACGTAAATTGTTGCTGTTGCTGGAGATCGGTCTGATCCTGGCCGGCCTGGTGCTTGGGTATTCCGCCTGGAAAGTCAGTTCAGCGGTGAAGCAGCCGCTGCACCTGTCCGGCGAGCAGTTGCTGGATGTCCCCACGGGCACCAACCCCAATCGCATGTTCTATCGCATGGAAAACAGCGGCCTGATCGATGACGCGTTCTGGTTGCGCCTCTACTGGCGCTTCAACATGGCGGGCGTGCCGCTGCACACCGGTGAATACCGGATGACACCCGGCATGACTGTCAGCGACCTCTTCGAAGATTGGCGGCGTGGCGACGTCGTGCAATACAACCTGACCCTGGTCGAGGGCTGGACCTTCCGTCAGGTGCGCTCCGCGCTGGCAAAGCATGACAAGATCAAGCACACCCTCGACGGCCTGAGTGACAGTGAAGTGATGGATCGCCTGGGGCATCCCGCTGTTTTCCCTGAAGGCCGGTTCTTCCCGGATACCTACAAATTCGTTCGCGGCATGACGGACGAAGAGCTGCTGCAGCAGGCTTACGCCCGTCTGGAAGAAGTCCTGGCGAAGGAGTGGGCCGAGCGTCCCGCTGATCTGCCTTATCGCGATCCTTATCAGGCGCTGATCATGGCATCGCTGGTTGAGAAGGAAACCGGCGTTGCGCAGGAGCGCGGGCAGATTGCCGGTGTGTTTGTCCGGCGGATGCGCATCGGCATGCTGCTGCAGACCGATCCGACAGTCATCTACGGCATGGGTGAGCGCTATAACGGCAAGATCACCCGTGCCGACCTGCGTGAGTCCACGCCCTACAACACTTATGTGATTCCCGGGCTGCCGCCGACGCCGATCGCCATGGTCGGCCGCGAGGCGATTCATGCGGCACTCAACCCCGCGTCGGGAAGTAGCCTGTACTTTGTTGCCCGTGGCGATGGCAGTCATGTGTTCTCCGATGATCTGGATGCGCACAATTCGGCGGTCCGCGAGTATCAGCTCAAGCGTCGCGCGGACTATCGCTCCAGCCCGGCACCTCAGCCGGCAAATGGCAACGAGCAGTCGGCGCCCACTGAACAACAGGACGCGCCTGCCGAGCCGGCGGATGTCCCGGCGGCACCGGACGAGGCGCCTGCCACTGGCGAATCTCCTTCGCAATGAACACTAACGAGGACGGCTTGTGAGCGGTTTGTTTATTACCCTGGAAGGTCCGGAAGGCGCGTTATATTCCCTTCGCCTTCAATGTAAACCGCTTTCCATAAACGCTCCTTAGCGAAAACGTCAACCAAAAAGCATCGATCCTTCCCCTCAGGTCAAATCGCCATTCCATCAAAACCGACCGTCAGGTGGGTCGATGGGAGGGCGAGGGCTTTCTTGACGAATAGATTTTCTTCTTCCACGCTGTAAACCAGCACCTTCACTTCGACTCAGATAGCGGGACAAGCAAATGGCAAAAGGTTGTCTGATCGTGTGCGATGGAAACAACGGAGCAGGCAAGTCTTCGGTCATCCGCACGATCACAGAGCACCTCGAATCTCAGCACCACCAGGTGGTTGTCACTCGTGAGCCTGGAGGTACGCGGATTGGTGAAAAGATCCGTGAGGTCGTACTCGATCCAGAAACCCCAGAGCTCTGCGATACCACTGAGCTGTTGCTGTTCGCAGCGGCACGAGCTCAGCATCTGAAGGAGAAGATCATCCCTGCGATTGATGCTGGGAAGGTTGTCATCTGTGACCGCTTCACCCCGGCCACCATTGCTTTCCAACACTATGGCCGGGGCATTGCCCTGGACTTGGTTCAAAGCATCAACAGCTTCGCGCTTGAGGGGTTTGTGCCTGATCTGAACATCATTCTCGATGTAGATCCGGAAGTGGGCATGAGAAGGGTAGCGTCGCGAGGTGAAGGGCTTGATCGCATGGAGATGCAGAAGCGTGAGTTCCTCGCAAGGGCTCGGGATGGTTTCTTACGTCAAGCAGAGGAGTCACCCGACACGTTTGTAGTGATTGACGCGTCTCAATCGTTCGAAGCGGTGAGTAGCCAAGTGCTCTCGGTGGTTGATGCCTTGCTGGCGAAGCTTGGGTAGGTTGGAGCATGCGATACTTAACTCTGTATCGCGATGAAAGAAGCTCAACCGCTACCGATCAAATAGTAATCCAATCGAACTACCTTGAAAGAGAGGATTTCGATTTCTCTCTGCCACTCCATGCGGGACTGCATTACGTATTTGTGCGTGGTGTAGGTATGACAAGGTACGCGAAGGGCTACGAACTCCGCATGGCGATCAACGCCTTTTTAGACTTCGCCTCGGAATACAATGGCATTGTGGTGCCTGGCCTGCGCATAGAGTCATTGAGTGAGGTGGGTGTTGAAGAGTACGCCTTTTTCGAGGAGTTTCTCAGGCGGAACGAGCGTCGGATATACCTAGCTATTCGGTTGAGGTCAGCATTCAAGCTAGTCGCTCGATCTTACGACGACGGGATGCCTCATCTAAAACTGCGGAGGATCGAGCAACCTCCCAGTATCCCATCAGAGCCTTTGAGCGATGACGCTGATAAAGACTTCGTTGCTGCAATGCATAGAGAAGTTTATCGGCTGAAGGAGAAATTAAAGTTTCAAGCGACTGTGGAAGCTGCTCAGCCCTACGATAAGTGGGAAGTGCGAGATATTTGTGCTGAGCTGTACAGTGTTAAGAAAGGTAAACGCTCTGGTTGGATGATTGATCCAGTGCGAGCTGCGGCTACGTTGCAGTACGCTGGCTATCCATTTAGCATAAGTAGAGTATATCACGATGCGCATGCTGAAGATGCAAGGATTTCAACCCTAAGTTCGATGGGGAGAAACCCTCTGCAATTTGTGTTGTCCTGCTGTATATATAAAGGTTTTTTGAGGAATCGGGCACCTAATTCTATCGAGCTGGCTGAATTAATTAGGCTATTGTATCCGACCTCGCAGGATCAAGTTTCTTTGGCTATGTTTACTCAGAGACAACTAGGTTGGAATAAAGAGGCAGTACTAGCTCTGGATGTGAATAATTTTGTGCATCCAATTTCAGAGCTTGCAAAGGAAGACACTGCGCTGCTGTTGTCGCAGAAAGTTAAGTCGCAAGGGCAAGGAATGCCTTACGAGAAGCCAAAACCTGTATTCGCATCAAGTAGTCGTTCATATCCTTATTCTGGCTATAATCTGATCAACTTGGCTGGAGAGTTATCTAGACATTGTCGCGACCTCTTGATGAGAGATGCAAGTGTCGAAATGGATGATCGCCGTCTTTGTTCACCATTTCTATTTATTACATATCCACAGGCACCGTGGAGTCCGTCGGAGCGGATCCGTTCTTTGGACGAGCAAGGGCATTGGAATGCGGGTGTCAAAGGATTTCTAGCTGGAGCAGCCCTCGTAGATGAGGGAGTTCCGCTTTTAACCGGGGCGGATCTCCAGAATCGGCTGAGGGTTACATCGCTTCAGACCAATAAAATGCTTCATAAGCAACCGACGGCCCTTACGGCCTTGATATACGGGCATTCTAACCCTGTAACCACTGATACCCACTACGATCAGTCTGTTTATGCCATGAAAGATCGGAGGGAGCGCTTCTATGCCTTCCAAAAGTCTTTCATCGAAAAAAGCCAAGGCGGTCAGTTCAAAGGGTTTCTGGCAGAACGCGGAGCTGAGAGTGTCAAGACGCCTCGTTTCAGGATAATCACCATATTGGGGCATCATCGAGCGCTATGGGCTTGTATGGACTCTTATAATCCATCCTATCCAGGCAGCCAGCCGTTACCAGAAGGGACGCGTTGCACGCGCTTTGACATGTGTAATGGATGTGACCAATGGTGTGTGTTGGAGGATTCGTTGCCTTTTCTCATGGAAAGATTAAGCACTCTGGAACTACTTATTGAAAGAGATCCTTTAGCTCATACTACCTATGGTAGCGAGCTCGCAGTTCTTCGTTATGTGCTGGACTCATGGGGTAATAAGAATGCACTGGAGGTTGCAAAACGGTATCTGAGGAGTTTTGAAGCGCTTTTACCCTTAGATTTGAAATCGCTTGTCGCTTATATCGAGGACTGATGATGGAAGTCGATGATAATGAGGACGACTTTGAAAGCTTAATGGCGGAGGTTGAAGCCGAAGCTCGCCAAGCGGCCAGCGCCTATTTTGAGGATCTCTATGAAGCATCCCATGGGCATCCTAGTCAGTTACTAGATGATGATCTTCATGAGTACATCGGTAATGATGAAAATACACCTCCGGAACTGGATGCTGAGCCTCAGAGAAAGGGTGGCCTAAAATTCAAATTAGCCGCCTGTCCGTCTGGTGATTTTCCCGTATCAATTTATTCTTCCTATAATCAGGGTCGTTGGGTCTTGATTAAGGATGCCGAATACACTGAAACTGCAATCCTCATAGAAAACGTGCCATCCGAACTTCGCCCGTTGAAGCGAGCAATATCTTACTATTTTTTGCCGGCTACTAATCCCTTTGGCACCATAAAAAGCTTTGTTTCCTCTATGAATTATGCGGAGGCTTTTGCTTATGTGCAGCGGTTTGTACTCGAAGAGAACCATCTAGTTGGTGTGGATGAATTCGCATCTGTAATTAGTGGGGAGATGTTAAATCAGGCTCTTGATGACTGCAAGGCAAATGCATATCCCCACTCTTATTTAATGCTTTTCTTCTATATTAACTTTTGGTTGGCGTTGTCTGCCCAGCGTCTGATTCCTGATGAGTTTTGCCTAGATGTTGGGATTGGCGAAGTTGATACTCTAGAGAGGAGGAAGGATGTATATGAGCTTATTGCCGCTAATTTTGTTGGGTGGAAGCCTTTTTCGGATAATGAGTTGAGTGAGTTGCTAGGGTACGCATATTTTTGGATTGACCAAGGCGTTCCCGTAATTAAGGATGTAGTGCAATATTTGTCTGATTATCCAAGTGTTATGAATGGTAAGAATTATAATTCTACTCGTGTGGATCAGCCGCTCGAAAAGGTGTTGGGTCAGCAAGTGAATGGAGTGGAAATTGTGGGGTTCACAAGTTCAATCTCCGTTCAGCGCCAGCGTGGCTCGGGTGGGCGGATATTTGAATATCGGCGCGTAAATTATTTTTGGAGATATAAGTATCGCATCGCGGTTGATCGGGTTCGGAATGCCATATTTATTTTGTTTTCTCTTTTGACTGGCATGCGAAAGAGAGAAATGGCCACCTTGACATTTGATGATGTAGTATGTGGGGAGGATGGAGTTTGGAGGGTGGATTTTTCAAGATATAAGACGAGCAGTGACCCTAATTTCTTGGGGGATGCGGACTTTATCTCAATTCCTAAATACTTGGGTGAGGCCATACAATCCTTTAAGCAGTTAAGGGAGTTTGGTGGCTATTATCTAAAGGGCTACATTTTTCAGCCTACTTCTGGCAACACTGTAGTCACTAAAACCGACCGCATGATGGAGCGCTTAGTCAGGGCCGTGGGTCGGGAAACTGGAGTAGTGCACTTACATATTCATCGGTTTCGCAAGACCATTGCTGAGTTGTTAATCAACGAGTCAGAGGCCAATATCGATATCATTCGTATGATATTCGGCCATAGCTCCTATGTCATGACTTTGCGTTATATCGCTCGAAATCCATTTTTGGTGGCCTCGGTCTTGGAGACGCTAAAAGAACATTTCGCTGAAGATTTTGTGGACGTAGTACGTGCCATCCATACCGGGGTGTATGCCGGTGAAGCAGCTCACAGAGTCGCGGAGCAGGTCGGCAAGCGGCCTGAGCTTTTTTCTGGCACGGTTCTAAAAACCACGGTCATGCAATACGTGACGCATTTATTTGAGGGAGGTTCTTCGCTTCGTATTCAACGCACATCAATTGGTACTATGTGCTTGTCCCATATTTACCATGATCAAGGTGAACTTCCACCTTGTCTTGCATCCGTCCCTGATTTGATTTTTCCGGTTAGGCCTGATTTTTCCAATTGTCAGATTCATTGTGAAAACAATCTGATCTTGGAAAATTCTAAGGATGCAATTGAGCATAATTTAAAATTTTATAGAACAATTCTATCGAATGCTAATAACCTGAAGCCAGGAGCAATCAAAGAACTGGAAAGTAAGATTTCACTAAACGAAAGGCTTCTGGAGGAATTGCTGACTTCTGCCGCCAAGAAGATGAATCTCAAAATGTTTGAGTGAGCGAGGAGGTTTCCTGTTGTGAGTACAGCTGACACTGAAGAGAGGCTCGTATCAGTAATTTGCGAGTATTTTCTGAGCGGGCAGAAGGAAAAGCTTACCATTAACACCGTGTGTGAATGCGCATCTATATCCCGGCAGGCATTCAATAAGAATTATAAACACTTGAAGCCGTTCATCAAAGGTCAGCGGAAAGTCGATGAGCTATTGCTCCGGCAAGATATGGATGCTCAGAAGGTCATAGTGCAGTCGCAGAAATTGGTGCGTGATTTAGAAATTGAGCTCCAGGAGTTGCGTACCTCAGAATCCGCTAGATTTGCTGAGTTCGAAAATAACGTTTTTTCTTCCTTTATGACCAGCGATGTGCTTACGCATCGTGCCAAGCAGTTGACTGTGGAGCTCCGAAAGAAAGCCCTGCATGTTGAATTACTGAAGCGTGAGCTGGATGCGAAAGATGTCGAGTTAGCTCTGGCGCACGCTCACCACGAACCGCCACCGCCATCTAAGCGCGCTAAAAATTCAGATATTCATATTTTCAAGCCAGATCTAACGACCTCCATAGCCAGCTTTTCGGCTGAAAGCGATCAAGAAGCGTATCTGGCCCTGAAAGTTAAAGCTATCAACGCCATGCAGCAAAAAGTGCTAAAATTATTGAGGCAGGGCACCATTAGGGTCGTTGTGTTCCAAGAGCGATACCTTTGTTCGTTTGAAAAGTTTATCGAACGAAACTTTTCAAAGAACGATGAGCCGGTAGCGGTAGTTAACTTACCGTTAAGCTCTCGGATGGACGTCAGAGAGTTTGTCCAAGTCCTGAAAGGCGCGGTGCCCCTGGAGCTTTATACGTCCCATTGTGATAGTGAAGCTACGATCAATGCGCAGCGTGCGTTCCTGTTCCAAGGTATCCCTGAGTTTGAATTCAAGGCGCTGAGTCGGGAGTCTTTACCCACCATCCAGGATGGATATGACAAAGTGACGATCTTCAGGGTCGTTCAGGGAGATTAAAATAATTTCCATAATGAGAAGGCTGCTCACATATAAAGATGTATTTAATGTTGGGAAGAGCAGAACTCATTATGTGCTAATTGCCAAAATAAAAAAGAAGATGACCATGCTCAGTCATCCTAATCTTTATCTTCAGGATATTGGTTCGTCGATCCCCACGTCGAATAAATATTCTAATATCATTTCAATGTTTTACCGCTACCTTTCTTGCCTGGATAAATATTGCGATGTGCCAGTGTCTGGCTATCACTCTCTCGTAGATAATCAGGATATAAAGAGTTGGCAGATACAGAGGGAGACTGATCGTGTTGCCAAGCAGGCATCAAGTCCGAGTACTGCAACCATATTGGATGATGCGAAGATTGTGTATAAGTTCTTTGAGTGGCTGAGCAAGAAAGGGTATAAAAGTTGTGTTAATTTTCAATATACTACATGGCGGCCAAATTTTAAAGATGAACAGCTGCTGGCACATATCAAAACTAGAGCATTGAAAACGCTCGATGGTCGAGGGGTGCGTGCTCTCGACAGGGAGAATAATCAAGGTAAATCCTACACGTTGCCTACTAATCACGAAATGAAAAGTCTGATTTTGGGCTACCATGATCCGGTCTACGCCGCCATGTTCAAGCTCTCGCTTGGGACAGCGATGAGGCCTATGGAACTCTGTGAATTTCCTTATATTGGCAGTGGTAAGAATTCCCACATCTTGCCATTTGAGAGCATGCAGAAGCAGGATGGTACGGTTGAGTACCATATGGTTGGCAAAGGTGAAAAGTCACGTAAGATCGTCATAAACGTGCTTGACCTGAAGGCCCTTGATGATCATTACATCCAAAAATGCTACGGACATCGTACTGGACTGTACGAGAAACGCTTCGGTAAGCCTTGTCCGCCGTCAATATTGTTTCTGACGTCTCGGGGTATACCCGTAACATCCAAGATGGTATCTCGCCGTACCGTTGATGCGAGGAAACGAGCTAGGGATAAAGATTCGTCTATAAGGGCGTCGGTGCGATTCTATGATGCTCGTCACTGGTGGCCCACCATCTTCCTCATAAAGCGTTTCGACAAAGCATTGCTGGGCCAGATGAGTGAGGTGCGCGACGCTGCGGCAATGCAGGTGCTCAAAAACCAGATGGGGCATACCCATCTGATCACGACGTATAACCATTACCTGGATCTTGCTAGGGTGGTTATGTTGGCCCACGAAGGCTTTGTCCAAGAACTTGTCAGTAAACCATCCGAGACCATCGAAGAGTATTTGGAGTCCCCTAAATTGCTCTAGGATCTTCCGACTCGCGGGGGTGCCTGAGTAGCACTCATATAATCGAACGCCTTCCGCTTAATTTCGAACGCCCGCATCCTCTGGCAATACCGCTCCCATCATTTCCATCAGCATCATTTTGTGCAAGTAGTACGTGATCTTCTCTGCTGGAATGAAATTAAGCAGTCCCTTCGGGTCGCTGGCTAGGGTGGTCATTCCAGCGAATTTATACAGCCCGTCGACATCCGCAATCACCACCGAGCCGCTCATGCCGTTGAACTGTCGTGGGCGCTGACCCACGACTTTTACGGTGGAAAGGCCCTTAACCCCTGGCTCTGCAAGCTCCCCTCGTAGCCAATGCAACTTTGCTCCCAAGATCTTATCTTGGTGGTCATACTCGCGGTCTGCTTCCGGATAGCCAAAGACGTGGAAGCCTTCAGCGCGACAGAAATCATCGGTTTCAGCACAGTTGGCCGCATCCAGGCTCGTAAGTCCTGCAGCGTACAAAGCGGTGTGCTGCGATTTCACGATCCTCAGGATGGCCAGGTCACCATCCGGATCTGGGTCAGACTCATCTTGGAATACTGCACGTTGGTCGAACAGGATCGAGATCGGGGCGTTGCGCAGCAGAATCCGCAAATCGTCGTGAGCTGCGCACTGGTTGTTGAGTACGTGTAAGGCAGTCACGATGAAGAGTTCGCCTCCGTACTCCAGCACGAATGCTGTGCCAGCCCCGCCATGGGTCTGATCCCAGCCCAGGTGCTCGCTGCTTAGAATTACGGGGTGAACCTGGCCATGCATCATGTCAGTGAAGGCTTGCTCCGACATGAATTCTTCCGAGTCCTGCATGCTGAATCTCCCCTCGATGACGTTGGCGTGCCCGATGCCGCCACAGTGAGTGCATTCTACCCTGGACGTCTGACCCGGAAGCGACCGTAGTAAAGCGCTAGGAGTAGATTTTCCCAAGCCTTTGCCATGTAATGGCCACTACACCGATTGGTAGTGATCGTTTCCGAGAAGGAGCTTGCTTTGGTTGATGCTGCGGTTGTTGAGCGCGTTTTCTGCGTGGTGGATAGGTGCCTGAGGGCCCAGTTCCCCGACGACTTCTACAAGCGATGCTTATACGCGTCCTTTGGGGTGCACAGTCTGCTTCGAGCCATGGGCCACAGCCCGGCGATAGTGGGCGGAAATTTCTTGGCCTTCGTCGTGTCGCGGGATCAGCGCCAGGGGTCGATGCAAGGGTATGGATCAGAGTCCGGGGAACACTCGCACTATTGGATTGAGCTGGACGGCTTGATCCTTGATCTAGGCACGTACTACTTGCCGGTGGGCTCAAGGTTCTCTGCCTCCGAAATGCCAGCCATGGTCTGGGACAAGGGTTACCGCATGCCCAAGGGGCTGAGATACGCTCCTCAAGCCATGTATGACTCACCACAGGTGGTGCATCTCGAACCGCATATTGCCGAGAAGATGGAGCCGTTCCTATCAGCCTGCCACGCCAGAATGGCGCAGCCTCTGGTCAAGCCGAAACTTGGGAAGTGGTTAGTGACGTCGCCTTCTTCGATCAAGAAGGCAGCGATCAAGGGCGACGTTTGGGCTCGTGCTGTGATGCGATACGAGTCCCTACCAGCTGAGCCACTGCCGTTCTAGCGCGAGCCCACCGCCTCGCCACCTGTAATGATGAGCGCGTGATCGACGAGTACTCGCCGGTTGAGCTCGGAGTGGAAGATTTCATTGCCCTGCATCATATTGCGGATATTATTTAGCTTGATTGGAGGTGTTGATGCAGGAATTAATTAACCAGGCCGTAAAAAGGCTAATAGAAATAATTGACTCTAAGGTCTCTAGTCAGAAAGTTGCTTTGCAATTTGTCCTTGAAGAGCTTGATGCGGCGCGACACGGAACTGAATTTGTTCGAGATAGAATTAAAAGTTTTTATTTCAAGGAGAGCGATTACGTCGGTGCAATGGAACGTAGTTGGGCAGATGTCGATGGAGATTCTGGGCCTCAGCAGTTCTTGGTTAGAATCACCACAGAGCTTTTCCATGCGGTAGGGGGTGATGTCGCCGCAGCAGTGAGGATCTCTATCGTAGAGTACATAATTCATCACTATCGATTTGGTCGGTTTTACATTGATCAGGAAGTTAGAGTGGCGTCAAAGCCATTGAAACTATTTGAGGCTCTGGCTTGCGAAGAAAGCCTTCTCCATCCTCATTATCAATATTTGTTGAAAGCCGAAAACGCGCCTCTTAGGGATGTCATAGCTCGCTGGGCAGGTGGATTTGAAGATAGGGATAATAAGTTTAACTACGAGTTTCAGACTACGTTCAATTCATCGTTTTGGGAGATTTACCTGTTCCAATGCTTTAAAGATTTAAATATGCCTGTTGATTTTTCTAAGTCTAGTCCTGATTTTACAGTGGCGACTCCGGCTGGAGAGTCACTGGTTATAGAAGCTGTAACTGCAAACCACGCTCATGATTCGTCTCCTGAGTGGATTGCCGAGGATTTAAAAACTGATGTCGATTTTTTGAATTTTTCTTGTGTGAGAATTTTAAATGCAATTGATGCTAAGCATAAGAAATTCTTAAAATCTTACTCTAAGCTGGAGCACGTTAAGGGGAGGCCATTTGTAGTCGCGCTGGCTCCTTTTGAGCAGCCAAAATTTTTCATGCAGAATAATGAAGCGATTATTAGGGTTCTGTATGGACAGGGTATCGACAAGAACAATGGCTTCGCTGAGGTCAGAACTCCTGTTGCGTTAAAAAATGGAAGCATACCCCTCGATCTCGGCATTTTTACAAGTAGTAAGTACAAGGAAGTAAGTGCGTTGATTTTTTCTACCACAGCCACGATAGGGAAAGTGATCACGCAGACATCATTGCCCAGGGATATAAGGTGTAGTAGGTATCATGAGCAACGTGGGCTCATACTCGAATTAAAAGACAATGCGACTCACTTCGAGACGCACCTTGATGGATTGCAGGTTCATCATAATCCTTATGCGGAATACAGGCTTCCGGAGGAGGCGTTTGATAGGTATGAAATAACTCACTACTATTATGATGTCTTGTCAGAAACTATTGATAACCAGCAAAAAAGCTATACGTTGATTTCGAGAAATCCCATGCCTTCTTCATCGGCAGGTGACGCAAGTGTCGATGGTGAAGGCTATTGATTGCTTTTTCTCAGTTAAATGGAAGCTCTGAGACGTACGCTACCCCCTGCATCTGGCAACTATGGGGCTGTAGATAAGCGTTCCCTGCGAATTTGCTAATGCGCAGCGGTATAGATACTGAGTAGCATCCGGCCTAAATAGCATTGGCACCGTTATCTCGATCTCCGTTTCGTGAAGTGGTGATCGACCGTAACTCTAAGCAAGTTCAGCTCACGACTTTGAATGCCAGTACTGACTCACAGTCGATTTCGAGAGCCCAAGCAACCGCCGGATCTCGGCCTGGGTCTTCCCCTCAGCCTTCAGCTGCAGCACCGCATTTTTGTTTTCGGAATTCGCCGGCTTGCCTTGGGATCGAGAGACAAGCTCTCCTTCTACGATCTGCTCTTGCAGCAGCGCCAGGCCACCAGCGGCCTTGAAACGATCCAGTTCACTCTGGGCTGCGACGATGGCGTCATCAGGTGTCTGGCCGCGCTCAAGCGCTATGCACATCGCCATGAACGCAAGGAGGTCAAAATCCAAAGCCTTCGCTAGGGAAGAAAGCTTCTCGATGGTGAGCTTGGATTTCCCGCGCTCGATCGAGCTTACGGTCGTGCGAAAAGTCGAATCGTTGAGCTCTTCGTAGCTCAGCCCGCGTTGCTGCCGAACTGCCCTAAGCGCTGCACCTATCTCGTTTTTCAGCGTCATGATCGTCCGAAAAAAGTCAAGATAGAGCCACACGCCGCTGGTTCTGATAAATAGCGTAGGTTGTGCTTATGAGAACTGATCGCTATGATGTTCATTCTGACGGCGTGCTCGGGTGGAGATATATGACGATCGCCATACATCCCACCGTCTCTGTTGGAGACGAGTGGGATTGTCAATTTACGCTTAAATCGAATTAAGAGAGGCCCTATGAGGGTGTACATCCTCTCCGACCTGCACTTGGAGTTCACCGATCTCCAGCTTCCATCATTCGCCCCAGGAAGCCTGGATCTGGTGGTGCTTGCCGGTGACATTCACAAGCTGGACAAAGGCGTGCGCTGGGCCAATGAGACGTTTAGCTGCGACGTGCTCTATGTGCTGGGCAATCACGAGTTTTACTCAGGCCATTTTGATCGGACGCTTGAGAAAGCGCGCAGCGCTGCTCAAAGCCATGTCCATGTGCTCGAAAATGAGTCGTACGTAGCAGGCGGGATTCGGTTCTTGGGAACAACCGGCTGGACGGATTTCGGGTCGACCGGCGATGTGAGTGCTGCAATGTCCATGGCGCGTTCGACGATGAACGACTACCGGATGATACGGGCAGATCAAAACTATCGCCGGCTGCGCCCTGTCGACGTCGCCATTAGGAATCAACGAGCGAAAATATGGCTCGCTGGCGAGCTAGAAAAGCCATTCTCTGGCAAGACTGTTGTTATCACGCATCATGCGCCTATCCTCGAAGTGAGTGACAGCGAGCATGAGGGCCATCTGAACGCGGCTTACTGCAATTCATGGTACGACCTGGTCGACCGAGCTGACGGATGGATTTTTGGTCATACCCATCATTCGATCGATACTGTGCTCTCGGGCTGCAGATTGATCAGTAATCAGAGAGGCTACCCAGGAGAAAGGTGCGGTTTCGATCCTGGGAAAGTAGTGAAATTTTGATGAAGGCAGTGCGCGGTGGCCAGTAGACAAATGACTCAAACACTAATTTTTGATGTTCCTCCAGAGGTGGAGGCTGCTAAGTCCGTCGACTGGGGTGTGAGGATCGACGCGTTTCTGATGCACGCTGCCCAAGTGGGCTCTCAGTTCACAGGCTCCGTCTACTGCGATCGTTCAGGGGCATCGTTGAACGGGATGACAGTGATAACACCAAGGGTGGTTCGCCTATCCCAGAAGCATGGCATGACGCTTCTTCGCAGCATTTCAGGTGCCGACCATTACGTGGTCGTCACTCCATTCTCGGTTTTGGCAACGGAAGCCCTGGACGTCTGAAAGAGGGGGCGGCTGGATTCGATTCGACGAATATGGTGTCTATTTGATATCAATGACTCCTTGAGCTTTTCGCCTGCTCGGTCTAAGAACACCCAGACCAAGACGAGCCTAGGTTGAACGAGCTCAAGCTCGACAATCCCAAATCACGTCAAATCGGAGCTCCAGGATGGGTGAAGTAAAAGCGAGGTTGGCTGGGCCAGCGTTGCATATGCCAGGTGTTCAGCTCGACGTTGAGGATGCAATTGCGCAGGTGAAGGAGCGTTATCCAGGCCGCAGTCACTGCGTTGTCAGTGATTGGGTTTGGCTCGATCTCGGTGCACCTGAGGAAGTGCTGCAAGGCATTCGGGAGCAGGGGAAGCAACCAGTGATGATCCTTGCGTTCAACGTGCTTTATGACAGCCTCGACCAAGATATCAGTGAGTCCTGGGTGCGCACGCAGCCCATGGTTGAATTCAGTGACTCGAAGTTTTTTGTTACGGCGCACACCGTCTACGTGCTGATCGGGGACGGGCAGCGTCGGCAGATGAAGCTGTCCACGGTGCTAAGGGTGTTTTGAAAGATTCTCACCAAAGAGCTTCGTTCCGTGTGCATCCATGCAACGCTCAGATGGCCTAGAGGAGGCATGAGGCTCAATCATGAATGATGCAAGGATTGTTGCCCCATGCACGTGCTCACGAATTGGGGGTTGGAGCGCTGAGCATCGGTGCTTTTTGGGTCGATACGAGGAAATGCTTTCGGTCGCGGAGGAAGTGTTTGGGGATCGTCACAAAGCACAGCGTTGGCTCAGAAAGCCGGTGTTCGAACTGGGGCACCAGGCACCCTGCGCAGTGCTGTCTACATCCACAGGGTACTCAGATGCCCACGCTGTGCTCATGCGAATTGATCACGGCATAAGTGGTTAACCGGCGCAGCTTTATCGGGTGCCCTTTGCGCTGCGTAGATTTGAGTCGAGTGAGCCTGGCAGTTACCCGGCAATGCCGAGGTATGCAGCGATCGCTTTTGCGATGCCACTGGCCGCTGCTTCGATGCCTACCCCTGCAACGCCTGACGCGGCCTTACCGGCGAGCTGCCCAATCCAGCTGCCGGCAGTTTTCCGTTTTTCTTCCTCGCTACCTGTAGCGAGTGCCCGCTTGATGTCCTCTTGAAGGCCTTGTGTATCTGCAGCGGTCAGCCCTAGTTCGGAGAGTCGAGACTGTAGCGTCTGCCAATTGCCAGTCTCCATGACAGTGGCTGACGACTGACTGAAATTGGAGCTCGCGTTTGCGACGTTGCCCACGTTACCAGTGATGTTTGTGTTGAATATCTGGGTCATTTTCTCAACGCTCAGTGGTGGCTGGCTACCGACTGGAAGCTCTCCAGCGTTTGGCGCCTCTCGCTCAAGGTCGATTACAAAGCCGAGCACTCGGGTTTTGACCGAGTCCATCAGCCGCACAATGGCTCCAATGGGAATTTCCTTCCACGCTTCGACACACTGCATGTCAGGGGTGAGCTGAGATGCGTACTTGAGGGCGAGTGCCAAGGGCCATGGTTCTTGGACACTGCCTAACGTACCTTCCGAAAGCAGCGCTGTATAGGCACTGATACTGCTGCCCATGTAGGCATGGCGGTACTGTTCTCGGAACTCCTCCGGCAGAATAGCAACAGAGATTTGTAGCCTGTTTGCCTGGTGGAAAGGCCCGGCGAATGACCCGTACGAATCGACCCGGACTATGCGGTAATCAGGTAGGTCATCAATGCTCGGGTAGCCGTTCAACTCATGGTCGACCCAATCCGCGAATGCTTGATGGGAGATGCGAGCGGCCAGTAGCTTGCACATCCGGAGCAGGGTGGGGACGTCATGATCCTTGGCTATTGAGGCGGCTTGTATGTCATGAATAAGGGACATCGGACGGTCTCGGCTTGGGGGGGCGTTGGATCTTCCGCAGGGCGGTCTTCAGACCGGTATTCGCGCCTGGCACTCGATGGAACAATCTCATTTAGCCCACATTGCAGGAAGGGCCTCGGCGTATTCAGCTTCCGATTGCAGTTTCACCTCATGGTTGACGTAGTCGACCAGAAAGAACACCGGGAACGGCAGGTGAGGCTCTGGGGCATCCAGAGTCAAGCGTATCAACAGGGGAACGCCATACAGGTGCGCAATCATCGTGATCGCTGCTCGCCCTCCAGGTTGCCTGGTTCTGGTGAGATAGAACACGTGATGATGCTCGGGGGCAGCATTGAGTACTTGTTTTATCCGATCATTCTCGACGAGATCTGCAGGCACGGAAGGAGTGCCCGTTAGTATGCCGTCCTTGATCTGCCGGAATCCGGGGTCGGTCACGTAATCCCGGCCTAGGTAGTGGGCCAGCAGATTGATGCCGTTCTTCGCAATTACCCGCTCCATCACGCCGACGGTCGTCGTCATCCCTACCGATATGAGCGGGCCCTCAATGTCCCTTGTGACTTGTAAATCGTATGAAAACTGCTCGACTGCCTGGGCAAAGAAATCCAGGGCGTCCTCGACCGTCGCACTTGAAGTCTTGAGCACTAACCCCCCATCCAGTTTCTGGAGGATCGTCGCGGCTGGGGTTACGTCTTCTGCGTCAGTTTCGTCGTAACGCTCCAACCATATGCCCCCGCGAGGAGGCTTGGCTTGGAAGCTTGATTCCGTCTGGATGAATGTCTTATCTGGGCGAAGCATGATGATGGCTTCATACCTGAGCTGATGCTCCGGGCCTCGCTTGCGAATGCAGGTAATTTGATGGCTTTGGAATAGGGCCGATAGAGTCGTGACAAAGCTGCGCAGCTCATCCGGCCCTGCGGCGGTAGACGTAAAAGACTTCTCACCAGTTATCTTCAACTGGGGTAGGACTATCGGCTTGGCGTGGGGCCCGAAGTCAACTTCATCGGGGTATCCCGATTCATTGGCCATCTGTTTGCGTCGAGCCTGGATACCTGGCGCAGTGGTGTGCTTACCACGGTCACGGCCATGCGGCTGAAAAAAGGCGCGAGCGATGCCAATCGGAGAACTCCGCAGCATCTCCAGCTCCAGCTTGCCTAAGATGTCTGTGTTGCATCGCTTGCACACCATATCTACCAGCATGAAGCGTTTGTCATCCCCGCCAAGCCCCGCAGTGATGACATGCTCCTTAGAGAAGGGGCCTGGCTCTTCGCAGTAGATGCACGATTTTGATGAGGCTATCGACTGGGTGGTCAAGGGATAACTCCTAGATGCCGCCAAGAAAGGACGCTCTAAGCTCAAGGCTCAAAGCTAGCGCCATTGCCATTCAGTCCAGGTGTGATCGCCAGTACTCGACCACCTGGTTGAACGCGCCCATGTAGAACGCATCTTCGTTATGGACTTCCGCGCCGCATCGGCGGGCCATAGTGAAGAAGCCGGCTCCTGGCCTCCGGTTGTCTTGGTGAACGACGAGGGCAGTCAGAAAGCCTCGACCCTCGGTGTACTCCTCGGTCGATATCTCATCGAGCAGATAGCTGAGCCGATGATCGTCATGTGAGATGGCCAACGGAAGCTGAGCAACGAGCTCACCATATGTCACCAGTTCTCGGTTCTTAAGGCGTGCCCGCCTAACCAGCAGGTTTCGCGCAGCGGTTTTGGCTTGAGCCCAGTCAGAATCCGCAAAGCCATGGGTATGACCAATCATGGGCGCTTGCTCGGGTCGAGATCCAGGTAAACATTCTTTGCATTCATCACCATGATCTGCGGATTGAGGTCGTGCAAATGATGGAGCTCGGCGTGTTCCTGAAGTATGTGTACTACGGTTTTGAACACCGCTTTGCTGGTGACCTGTGAATCAGTACGTAGGTAAAACATCGCATGGGGAAGATCACGCTGAACACCGTCTTGAGTCGTGAGTGTCCGGGTGAACCTCGCCTCCTCCAGCAACTGGTGGACTTGGGGGTAGTGACGTTCGTGGCTGAGCTGAACACGGACGATGAACTCTTCTGAGTCAAGACGCGTGGGGAGGGCGTGGGGGTTGCGGTCAGCTGCTTCGATGTTTGCGAGGAGCTTTTGTGCAAGGGTATTTAAAGCGTTTTTATCGACCGACATCCGAATCATTCCTTGGAAGTGAGGTTAGGCTCTTCGTGAGCGGGGTTGAGACACACAAACCACCAGCCGGAATGTACCAATTTCTTGCGCGTTGTCTATGTCATGGAGCTCCAAGATGGGCCTGCTCTCGTCCTCTGAAACGAGGGCAGGCAAGGTCGATCAGGAGGCAGTTGCGGCAGTCTGCTGCACACCTGCGAGCTTTGCGAGGTACCACGTGGGCAGTGGGTGGCGGTGCAGCCTCGCCGAAAGGGCCATCAGCACTTCCCAAGATGTGTTGTGCCAAACGAAGTCCTCTGGGGCTGCGGCGTGGCTCAGAATTTTCAGCGAAGCTTTGACTTCCTCTGCCGGCGTCTGCCTGAAGCTAGGCACGCTGCGAGATACACCAACGGCATTCACATAGGCTCCAGAGTTCGTCAGCGTCTGCAATGCTTGCTGTGGAAACCATCGCTCCAGAGTCACGCGCTCCAGCTTCGGCACAATCCCATCTGACAGTTGATCAAGAGCTTCCTGATCCCCCAGCAGCGCGGCCATGGTTCCCAGCATTGGCACAAACGTGGTGGTTTGGAAGAACCCTTCCCGTCGGGTTTCCTTTCCGTAGTGCAGGGCCATGGCGTCTTCGAGATCATCGGTGTCCACCGGCATGATCCTGTTCTGCTCCAGCGCCGCCTCAAAACGGTCAATGCACTCGCGCACCATGAGCTGGGTGCTAGTGATATCTCCCATAGCCATAATCGCCGCCATGGCGAGCGAAATGTCGATTGTTTGACCGTCATATACCGGGGACAAGCAGCCGTTGTGGACATTGATGAAAGACACCAGGTTCCTGTGCATGGCCGACACCTTTGCCTGATCAGACTTTGTGACAAGTAGCAGCAGAAGCGCGGTGCCCAGGCGGCCAAGCTCATCGCAGATCAAGTCGATGTAGAGCACCTGATCTGGGCGGTACCGTAGGACATTGCGACGGTTGAGAAGCGATGGCATCACGCGATCGTAGTACCGGCCCAGGGCATCGGAATGAAGCTGGGCAAGCGTTTCGAAGCGTTTGAGGAATTGAGCGTCGTCTTGAAGGCCCTGCGTAATCGATTCGCCCCAAAGGCGCAGCAAGAGGTATTCACCTGCGAGTACGCCTGGCTTTTGGTTGCCTTCGCTTTCACCCCAAACAAGCAGAACCGCCCATCCCATTGCTGCCGCTGCAGCACGTTTATGAAAGCGGTTCCGGCGCGTGTTGTCGGACGCGTCCGGGGCGTCCTCTACTGCGCTCAAGCAGTCGTCGACGAAACGCACGAATCGAGAGAATGAGGCTTGCGTGTCGTCCAAGCCGGCGAGTGCGGCCCTCAGGTCAGACTTCCCTTTTTCAAGCAGCAGCGCGTCGTCAAACAGGTACTGCTCAATGAGCGGGCTCAACTGATCCATGCCCCAGAAATCCAGCGAGCACAGAGGAGCCATCTCCTTCACCTGGCTCGTCAGTGAGGAATAGTCCGACTGGGCATCCTGTTTCAAGACGCCGTTGGAAACTAGGACGATCCGCTTTTTCAGGCCGCGCAAAGCTTCGGGCAACCGATTCCGGATGTACTCGGTCGAAGCCTGGAGTACGGAGGGTAGGATCGCTTGCTGACTGCTGTAAAAGTCATTTCGGCTTACATTCCCGAATTTGATAACGAACAGGAAAACTTCGGTTTCGCCTTGGTCATTCGCTTTCGTAGACATGACGTCAACGCCACCCTGGTTCACACCAACCTGGGCACGACTCTGCACCGAGTGACCCATTGCCTGGAGAAGATCCGGAAGGAGTGCATCCAGTTCGTCGCGTTCGCGCAGTCCTGTGAGGTAATGCGAAAGAACCAGCTGGATACTCATTGGCCAGCTTCCTCCCAAAGGGTGTTCACCTTACGTACGTAAAGGAGCGGATCAGCAGTCCAGGTCTGAGGAAGCTCCACGCTCATCTCGTGGCTGAACATGGGGATCATCGCATCGACGCTTTCCTGGTCATTCTGGTACTCAACGGCCACCTGGTTGGCGTACTTGAAATGCTTCGATGTCATGAACATATCGGCCAGGAACGAGTCCCCCCGGGCATGCTGGGCCACCGCTCGACTCTCACTCCGGCGTAGGTAGTGGAAGCTTCGGCGCATTTCCGAAGGCATCTGAAGCTCGGGCAACTGGGGCAGGGCCTCCAGCTCACGGAGTTCGGAGGCAAGCATCTCGGCCAGGTGTTGGGCGAGTGGCGATTCAGCCAGCGGTGAAGAGTCTTCTTCCAGAAGCCGTTTGCAAGTCGACGGGTGCTCGACCGCAAGGAACCCTACGACCGTGGCCGTGTTGCTTGAAATCAGCGGACTTGGTGGGAGGTCTTCGTTCAAGCTCAGCACCCAGCCCAAGGACACGGCTACGGGAACATCCAAAGCACACAGCCTGCGCGCAACGGTGGTGGCGCATTGCTCAGTTACGCCGGTTAGCGCGAATCGCACCAGCTTGGGGTGTTGCAGGTAATGAACGCTGACCTCATGGGCCAGAGCGCTGCTCAGCCTGTAATACCCCTTGTTACCGATCCAATCGCAGGCGGCCAGCAGAAACAAGTCGGTGGTGGCGATCCGGCGAAGGCAACCGTCTGCTTCGTCGCGGAGCGTCTCAGCGTCGACCCCAGATTTTTCCGCTTCGCGCCACAGTGCATAGAACTCTTCCAACAAGGCCTGGCCGTCCTGCTCAAGGTTGGCCTGGTACAGGCGAAGGTAAAAATCGTTGAACCGCATCATGTCCATCTACATGGGCTCCGGGGCGCGAATGAACGCCTGCTGGAATGACTTTGATCGTGGATGGTACGCGCAGCGAGCCGGGCGACTGCGGCCATTCAACCGTCTCATATCGATGACGTACAACCGCACTCCGATTGGTAAAGGTGTAGGCGGCCCCTAGGTCGGGCGGATGCCGGAAACGGCCCGGAAAACGCAAATAATTCTCGGTTTTTACGATGGCCATCACAATCCTGAAATGACCCCATCTTGAAAATTTTTTGCGAGACGGAGCTTTATTATTTGAGAGCAAAAGAATTTTAACGGTGTTGGCACCACTGCCCGATATAGGATCAACGCCTATGTAATGGCCTGTCTCACCGGCTTTTGCTCTTCGGTTTTTCGCCTTTAGGTTGCCTTGCCGCATGGCGAGGTGGGGGTGTTCAGGGAGATCGGTTTTTAGGGCCGTAGGCTCTGCTTACGCTTTGAATACAAACGACCGAGATTTCCATATTTTTTTTGAGTGAATCGCTGCGCCTGGAATTGCACCCGTCTCATCCAATCCGGCTATGTTCGCTGAGATCCCCCCGGCCTTTTCAGCCAGGGGGTTGTACCGTTAGCCCTGGTTATCGATAAATTGATCTGCTGTGTCAGCCCGGAGCATCATCGTGATGCATTAGCCTCCCTCAGGGCTTCTTCCAGAGCCTCTAGGGCGTCTGCCAATCGTTGATCCTCCCGAGGGTCGCCGCTGCCAGGTCTAAACGCTTCACAGTGCCGTAGAAGGGCTTCTAGATCGTTTCCGTTAAGATCGAATTCCACATGCATGATTGATCGTCCTTGGACTGGAATAATGGTTGGGCTGCGGTTGAAAGCAGCATGGTGCGGTGACGAAGTGGTTGTGGGGTTTTGATTTGAACAGTGATGTCGAGAAGCGGATGTGGGAGATAGCCTGGCAGATCTACGGAGATCCTCTGGGCGAGATTCTGAGCCTGGCGTTGGCGGGCTACAAGCGCAGTTCTGGCTTCGACGATTTGACTCGCCTATATCCCAACACTGCTGGGCATCAGGTGCTGCCGATTTTGCGGGAGGCGTTGCTGAGATGCTGGCCTGACGGCGACTTCGGACAGTCGGAGCTGTGCGTCGAAATGCGTTCTCGACTTCGTTCACACCTGATTCAGTACTTGCTGCGCCGGCTCGTCACTAAACATGCCGCGCCGCCGATTCTGCGTGATGCCCTTTTTGGGGTAGATTTGGGGCAGTGAAGCAGCAGACCCGATCTACCCAGGCCACCGGGGAGGTGCCATGAAGCAAGACCGCATAGACCTGGCTCGTGGTGATGATGAGTTCGCAGCGATGATGAAAGAGTTTGATTCATCAAGTAAATGGATGCGTGAGCAGCTGGCATTAAAGCGTGCAGCTTCGAGCTCCGGCGCTTTCAAGCAGTCCAGTGCGGATGCTACAGGGCAGCAGGCGGCACAGAATCGTAATGCGATCGATGACTACGACGGTCATGTTGAAGTAGGTAGCGTGGACGGTGAGGGCATGGGGCGCTTCTGACCTTCAGTAGGCGCCCAAGGTCGCTCAGCGACGCCTTTCTGAACTACTCGGTTGCTAGCCGACCATGTCCGACGGGGGAAGTCACGATGACATCAGGCGTGCGATACGATGACCAGCCTCTGCCAGAGGTGAGCATTGAAAATGTCGGCGAACCTATCAGGTTTGCACGGGTAGAAGAGCTCTGTGGTTTTTCTGCTGAAACCGCAGGTAAGGGGCAGGAGGTCAAGATCTTCACGCGCCTGGCCATCACTTCCGATGAACCTGGCTTTCACCGTCTAGCTGAGTCGATTGCAGGCATGATCCGAGCCTGGGGTGCTGGATCGCCCGCAACTGCTGATATCAGTGCTTTCAAGTTCGTCCTGCTCGTGCTCAAACCGGATCAGACTGCCGAGTTGTGGCTTGATACGGCAGCGGTAGCATTGAAATGCATCGTCTCGCGTAACGTTGTCGCTGGTGCCGCTGTCTTTCAGCATGAAATTGCTGACCTGCTTGCGCTGGAATTTCCATGCGTTGCGTTTGGTAGCCAGGACAAGGTGATTTGCTTAATGCGGGAGGCTTGGGGGTTCGGACTGGTTTTCGATATGAACCCCTCAGGTGAGTTAGACATGGAGGTCTTGGGCCGAGAATTGGGGCGGCTCTATAGGCAGCTCAGTTTCCGGCACCTCTACCAAGCTGTTGGCAATGCTGACAGCTTGGATCGGCTGATGGCCCAGGGATGGTTTCCCTTTGCAGAGATTCTCCATCGAGAATTTACCGACATCCTTGTTCTCCACGCTGGCGGTCTTGGCCTGGACGAAGTCGAGTTATCGATTGTCGCCCAGTTTGACCGAGCGCGGCTTGATCACATGCTCTCCCGTTGGTTGGCCAAACCGCATTTCGCAGTCAAAGAAGCTTTGCTGAAGGAAGGTGTCGATGCGTTTCTTCAGGGCAGACCGATCACGGCCATCAAAATCCTAGTGACTGAGATCGAAGGGATTTTGAACGTGGCGTATCGTGCTCACACCGGCAAGGCCGGCAAGACCAAGGCGCTTTTAGCCTTTGCAATTGAGAGCGCAGAAAAGCGTACCGGGGGCCCTGGTACCCTGTTTCTCACAACGGAATTTAACCGCTACCTGCTCAATTACATGTTCGCCAACTACGACCCGGACAACCTCACAGAAGGCGCAGTCTCTCGGCATCTGGTGGGCCACGGAGATGCAGGAAGTGAAAGCTACACGCTGGTCAAGGCGCTCCAAGTCATCCTGACCTTAGATCAGTTGGCTTTCTACACGTGATCCAGAAGGTCGAGGGGCTTCAGTGCCAGTGCCGTTGCACTGTAGTCCTTGGAATGCCCAGTTCTTTCGCGACATCGACTTGCTTGAATCCCTGACTCTTCAGATCCTGCATTTGGGCGCAAGTAGCTGCGGCTCGAACGCTGGTCAGATGCTGGGTATCCATCACCGGCGTTGAGATAGGCGGGATCTACCGATTGTGACGCGCCCCGCCTGCTCGCTCAGAGGTTTCAAAGAGGAGTTCCGACGCGTTTTTCTCGGGGCCAACCGCGAGTTTGCTATTGATCGTGTTCGGTGGCGCAACCCTAGTTGGTAATCTCCTGGGTGGGCGGATCGCTTCAAGGTTCGGATGGAGAGCGGCTCTGCGCTGACTTTTGGTCTCGTTGGCGGTGGTGCTTGCGATTCTAGGCTAGGTGATGCATATCCAGATCCCGACCATCCTGTTGTTGTTCGTGTGGGATGGGCTCGCATTGGGCATTTCGCCGGCTGTGCAAAGCGGAATGCTTGCTACTGCAGAGCGGTTCACACCGAACGCCGTCGACTTCGCCTCAGCGCTCAACATTTCGGTGTTCAACCTTGGGAATTCCCAGGGTGAGGTTTCGGGCAGTGCACTTGTTGCGCATGGGGAGATGGGGCTCACGCCTTGGGCGGGTTTCATCGCAGCGCTCCTGGCTCAAGCCCCTCTATCTTTTCTGGCGTGGCGGGGGCCTAGATCTGCATCCAGAAGGTTGGTTTCATATAGTTTCTAGAGCCGCCGAAGTGCGGCTCATTTGTTTCTAATGCCTTACAAAAAAAACTAAGGAATTGCGCCGGGATTATTGGCTATTTGCAAATAATTATCAATTTTGAGTGCAGAGCATTTTGTAGTTTTCGCTTATCAGGTGGCATCAAGCTGATGTATATTCGGCGCGCATGGATTTGAGCCCAGATAACGCGGGAGGCGTAGATGTCCGAATATCATGACAGAGAAGTTCTGAACGCAGGAAAGTTGGGTACTTATCGAGTTCATTCGCTCCTTACACGTATAAGCAGCGATGGGGATATGGAGCCGGACGGGGAAGATCCTTTTCCAGGTGCCGTTTCGCTTCATGCTCACGAATACACTCACTACCTACACAATCTTTCGACTACTGCTGGCCTAGAGGCGATGCTGGCATGCTTTTGGTTGGTCGTTCCTTTTGTGAATAATACTGACGAGCGAGGGTGGTATAGTGCTTCATTAGATTCTCAGACTGCTGAAAGCGAGAATCTCGCGTTAGCATTCAAGGTCATGATCAATGCGCGGGGTTCAGTTGACGGAATTCCTGCTGATGAAACTTTCAAGTGGCCAGTTATTGAAGAGTGGACTTTTGGTGATTTGCGGTCAGAAACCGTTCCGCTCTCTCATGCGTTCGAAGGACATATAGGTACCTTGAATGTCAAATCCTTATCGATAACGGCAAAATCAAAGAGCTCTAAGTTTGATCTGACACTTCGCCCAGGGTTGGACTTTATATCTGAAGGTGTAGCTTACGAAATCGAACGGGAACAGCGTCGACTTGCTGGCATACCTGTACAGGTGTTAGATGCACATACTCCTAGCTACCCTTATTTGGCCTATAGGCCGTTGATTGAGCATTTCGTGGGTCATGAGACAACGATTTACGAAAGAGTTTTATTGGGTAACTTCTCTTTGTTGAGTCATCATGTTGCTGACACGTTTTTTGAACTCTGCTCTGCGCTGAAGAGTGACAAACTAAAGGGTGATGCTCAGATAGCTGAAACTATAAGTGTTGCGGGGAGAGTGCTAGAAAAGTTTCGTGAAAACGCAACCAGATCGAATGGCTCTCATGCAGATGAAATTAAGTCAATTCTGGCGGGGTCGGCTGACTTGTATCCTGCTGTTGAGCTTTATGGAAGACTGATAGAAAAAGGCCTGCAACTTCGGTTGTCGAAACCCTTGATGGAGCATTTGTTTGCTCAGAAGCATTTATCACCTGAAGAGTTTAGAAACGTTACGGTGAATCTCCTAGAGCGCCAAATTTGTCAAGAAAAGTCTGACGGGAGTGCGAACATCGAGTGGATTGGTGCCTTGGGAAGCGTTGCTGACCTTGAGCCTGGAGATCATCATCAACTTGCAGTATTGCAGGCGGCAATTCATTATCTCCAGCAGCACTTCCGTAAAAGCGGACAGCTAGCAAATACCGGAGATCTCGAAGTGTCGGCTTGTCCTTATCGTGGAGCTTGCGAGGCTCAAAAGAAGTTTGGTAATCCACCTGAGTGCGATACCAAACCATGGTTGGTATCAGTTGCTGATGGAAAAAGGGAAGTATGCTTCTATGAAGCGGCGCGACTATCACTGCGGCTTGATAGGCGAGCTAAAAGTTGAATTTCCAATTTGAGGAGTAATGATTCTGATTTAATCAGCGCTGGTCTGGCCCTGATATTCCGCCTATGTTTTGTCGGCTGCAGTCGCCGTACAGGTTCTCCATACGGTGCAGCGAGATTGGAGGCAGCGGCGATCTTGATACCTTCGGCCTACAGCATTTCCACTGCCCGCAACCCATCATCAAACGGCTCGATACTATTTAGATCAGCGTCCAGCGCACCTTGGATTTCGGTCATGAGATCAGGCCGAATCCTAATCCCGAAAAGCTCCGCCGCTTCCTCCAGGCTCAGGCTGCGTGTCATGGCCTGGTGTAAATCGTTCGGTTAAGGTCTACGCCCTTGTCGGATGCCTTCTTTCAAAATCATGCGATAGGGGTGCCTGCCCTGCGGAATTCAAAGCAAGGTGCCGAAGGCGTCGAAGAGAATGAATTTGACGGACATCTGGATTGCCTTTAACAACAGCGGATCGAAGCCCGCTTCATCTGGTCTGGGAGGATACCGGGGATCTGAAGGGCAGGCACTTGAAGCGACCAGCCGTATGTGGCTGGTCAGCCCTTAAGTGAGCTTGATGCTTTGCAACATCCTCAAGAGCAGAAAGTCATCTGGGGAATCCATGATGAGCTCTCCATCATCAGCAACCCTTACTTCGCACAGTCGAGGATGGCTGAGCAGCCCATGGGGCAGGGGGTGGCGAGCAAACGGATTGTGGAGCACCATCAGTCCGTCCATGAGGTGCTCTGTGTAGTCTCGTTTCGGGGTAGTCCGCACCACTGGAATCAGGCTTCCAGGATTAGGGTGCAAGGTGGTGTACACGGACGGTGCTTCAGGATTATCAGCCAGAGCTCTCAGCTTCCCCCAGGTGGCGAGGCAGCTATATACAACCGCTGATACCTCCGCGTATGAATCGTCGCAAAACAGTCCAACCTCGATGTTGGTGTTGGCATTTTTAGGGGCTGCTGTGACGTTGTATGACGCGACGTGGGTATCGCCCGGTTTGGTCGCCGCCTCGTCGTGGTAAAGCCCATACAACGCTGCAAGGATCGGACGTCCGGATGCGAAATGGGAATGCGGTCTGTCGAACGACGCGATGCCAATGACGAAGGGTTTGTCTTCAACGTGGGCATGGCTGAGGTAGCTTTTCCGATATTTTTTGACCTTGGCATCGAAGCTGTTGCAGATCCGCAGGGTCGACTCGATGTTGAAATCGGTAAAGTCCTTAGGCGGCGCGGCCATAGGAAAGCCATATGCAGGCTCTCCGCCAGCCGGCGGTTTTGCAATCGTCGCTTCCAGGCAGAAGGGCACTTCCCCCTCCACCGCGAAGTCGGGCGCATGATGACTAAGGTCGATTGGTAAGCCCAATTCCTTGAGCGCGGCAAACAGGTAAAGCTCCCAGAATGACGACTCGAAGGTCGTTTGCAGTTCTGTCACAAACTTACCGTCACGGTCTTCGAAGCCCTCAGCCCATTGAGCCAAGACATTGCGCTCGGGCGCATAGGGGGCTTCGTTCATCATCTTGAAGATGGGATGCTGAGCATCGACATCGATTTGGTGAGCAAAAAGATCAATAGGCATGGGTGAAGTCCTTCAAGCTGCTAGTCAAAACTGCTTCACACCTCGGCTGAGGCAAAATGAGGGCTGGTGAGACATTATTGACGTCCAATCAAATTGCCAGGGGAGCCACGTCATGAGTGCCAGGGCGATTCAAGGCGCTCCTGTCCGACCTCTGACTAGCTCCAAGGGATGACCCTGTCCAGAGGTGGCGGGGCAACCAGGTCACTCAGCCTCACCGAGCATAGGTTCATGCGGAAGTGGCTGAAGTGCCTTCAAGGTAGGCGTGAACTTCCGTTAAAAATTTGCACTGGTGCTTGATCTTGGCCAGCTCGCTCTTGAGATCATCGATAGGGAACACCATCAGCTTTGCCTCGCCGTACTGCAGAGCGATATCGTCGCGCTTCTTTGCATCCCGTGCGCTCTTTGAGAGTGCCACGAAGTGGCGCCCATCCACGTACCGTTGGACGACCCAATGAGAAAAGGTATGCCGGAACACCCTGTGCAGTTCGATGGTTTCAACCGCTGAGATGATCCCAGCCTTGTTGACTGCGGCCCCTGTAAGCTCGGCCTCTGTTTTGAGGTGTCGCAGCACATCAGTATCGTTGAGCGAATACGCGGTAGGGCTTGGGGTGCCCAGCCGATGCTCTTGAAGCATGGCAGTCACCCCGCGACACAGAGCATCCGCAACGCAATACGTCTGAACGAGCTCACCGATCAGGGCGAAATCATCCTTTCCAGCGGTTTGCAGCAGGCTACGCAACTCGTGATCGCCTTCGGCGTTCTCCAGCCGATCTATGATTTCCCTGATGCCTGCTTCGACTGATCCAACCATCGAGTTGTCCGCTTCCATTTGTTCACCCTGTGATGTTCAAAGCAGTTGGCATCCCCCGGCGTAAGCTCTGCCACCGGAGGATCAATCCACGATTCTAGCGCGACTAGGGCCAGAGGTTGCGTCGACCTGGTGGTTGCAATCAAGGGTAGGCTGGAGCGAGTCAATGACCCTGACGCAGCGTGAAGTGGCGGGGGAGTCCTTTCCCCCTTCACCCTAGGTCTCAGCGCTGCTTGAGTTCGCTGTGCACGCGGCGAAACACGCCATTCAGGTTTCGAAGCTTGCGATAGAAATCATCAGCCTCGACCAAGTAGCCCAATCGCTTACTCAGTGCGGACATCTCGTGGAGCACCATGGCGTGCATCCCTGTACCCGCCAGGCCCGTAGTCGCCAATCGCTGCTTGAGCACCTTCAACCGTTGATAGCGATCGATGTCAGCAGCGTTACGCTCGAAGTGGCGACGGTTGAATTTGCGATGGTGAATCAAAAGCAGCGTGTAAGCGCCGAAACCCGCCTGGAACACCTGCCACATGCTGACCTCAAGTCCCAGGGACTTCAGGAATTCAGCGATTTGTGGGGTTTGCCAGCAACCCAGTGCATACATCACGGGCCATGCAGCGATCGCAAACAATGCTTGGTTCCTGGACGGGTAGGCAAACAGCCGGGCGAACGTGGATCGAATACGACTCATAGAAGCTCCTGAAATGAGGGTGTCCTGGGCGGGAGCCCAAGACACCGTCAAGCTTCCGGCGAACGGCCTATGCCTCGCAACTCAACTGGAGGTAGTTGCTACCCCCCCAGCCAAAACCGGTGCCACGGAGGTGCCTCATGTAGGTCAGAAATCGCTGACTCAGCGGTTGGGTGGTCTTGGCAAGAAAGAGCATGCCGGCGGATCGCAGTGAGCATCAGCGTAAGCGTCCGGAGATCACACCCGCCCCTGAGTGCAACAAGGGGCGGTGTTGAGAATCAGGCTAACTGGTAATTCAGTCGAGGGTGGCTGAGCAGCTCATGGGGCAGTGAATGGCGAGCAAACGGATTGTGGAGCACCAACAGTCCGTCGATGTTTTTGGTCAGCGTTCACAGCCGGATCTCACATACCCTAAGCAGCATGCGTTCCCGCCTCACTATCCAATCCAGGGAGATCACCAGCCGGCGTAATGGCACACGAGTTGTGCCCAGGTCTTCAATGCCTGGTCGTCTCTACGAAGGACTTCAAAAGCCCTCGCAGCAAGGATTCGGGTCGGACACCCGCCCGTTAGGAAAATTTTGTCCGGCCCTGAGAGATACAGATGCAGTAATGTCAGAACCATGATCTGTTGAACGGGCTCCATCGATCTGTAGGACTTGCGCATTGCCTTCAGCAGAGAGGGTATTGGTAGTGAGTGCTGATAATCGTATCCCTGTGGCCGCATGGTGAAATGGCGGCCTTGGGAGCCATAGGGGGTGACCTGGATGAAGCAACTTTCCAGTTGGTACTCATCGACGATCCGCCACGCGGTATTGCCAAAAATCTCGCCTCGTAAGTCTGCCGATGGGAGGATTGGAGGCTCAGCACCACAGATCATGGCTAGGGCAGTGTATTCAACTCCATCCATGCATGGCGTTTTATCGACCAGGTCAACAAGTGCGTAGTCCGGGATGCGACCTGCCGCAAAGATGGGGTCAACAGATGCATAGGCGGCCACGGCTACGGGCGTTTGAGAGTGGTGTATGTAGCATGAGCTTGCCGTTTGAACGTCGGTGAATGCCCAAGTGCCTGCAGGCGTTCTGTAAACGCCAAGTTCATTTAGCAAAGAAACAGCGTCGGTCACATACGAGCTATGTTTGATCATTACGATCTCCTAAGTTCTCAGCTGCTCATCGAATACTGTTGCTAGGCCGCTGTGTGCTACGGTGTTTCCCGGTTCGTATTCTGTGCTATGGCCTTCAAGCTTCGAGCGAATAGCCTATGCCTCGCAACTCAACTGGAGGTAGTTGCCACCACCCCAGCCAAAACCGGTGCCACGGAGGTGCCTCATGTAGGTCAGAAATCGCTGATTCAGCGGTTGGATGGCCTTGGCAAAAAGAGCATGCCGGCGGATCGCAGTGAGGATCCGCCGCTAATGGAGGGTCACTTTCTTCTCGGCGGGAGCTTTGATGAGGCCTTTGATGTATTGAAGGGTGTGACTGGTGGGTTTGTGGCCAAGCATTTTTTCCAACGCTGCAAGCTCGGCGGGGGTTGGCTTGTATTTATCGGTCATGACAGTGTCTCCGCTTGCCCTTAGGGTGACTGTTTAGCCAAGAAAGCCTTCGTGGCGATACTTGCCCACGTGGTATTCAAGGAGTGCGAGCTGGCCTCGATAATTATCCTCGCCGGAGAGGCCATCTTCCGCAGGGTAGCTTTCGGGGTTCATTGCCTGGATTGCCTTTAGCTCTGCTAAGCACTTGGAGGCATCCTTCTCACGTTGAGCAATGATTGAGCTGCAAATGGCCTCGACGGTGGGCTCGCTACGACCATGCTCATGGAACCAGCTGATCAGCTTTTCGTAGATTTCGCGATGATGGGTGTCGAAACCGCCCCAGTGGTTGTCCCTGTTGAAGCTGTACTTGTGGGGGTTGTATAGCGAGATCACAGCATCCTGCAGGCGATAAGCAGTCCCATATTTGCCGTGAATCAGAATGTCTTCATAGGCGTGAAAGGGAGAGGTGTTCATGTGAGCTCCTAGAAAATAATGTCATCATCAAAGAAGTCTAAGTCTCCATCTTTACGCTCTCCGATCCCAGCCTCTTGCGGAAATGATCCAAAAACTTTTTCAGGTGTCCAATCTTCATAGTGTAGAAACATTTCACTTGTGAATTTGCGGACGCCCAATTCATGGTTGGTCAAGATGTCATGGGCATAAGCACGGAATATTCGACCACCTTCATAAGTAGAATTTGCTTCCGAGTCTCGGATGAAATCCGTAGTCCATTCGTCATGCCAAGCACTTCCGGCGATTTCATTCCACGCCTGCTCAAAGCGAGGTTGAACATCCGGGTTCATTTGGCTGCTGTGCACAACATTCAGAATCCCTTGGGTGGTTTGAAGAAGGATGACGGGAGAAAGTACACCTTCGATCAGTCCACGCTCAATCATTGCAATGATACGCGTATCGATTTGGTCATTCCACAGGACTGCGATGGTCTGAATTTGAACGTCCCGCGCTTTCTTGAGATCTATCTTGTATGGCTGGATTAAGTTGAAAACGGTATAGGAGCCCTGGCCATATTCGTTCTTTGGCTGCTCGTGTTCTACCTGAAGGACTCGTGAGTAGATCATGGTTGTACCATGGAATGGCTGGGTGCCTATTAAATGAAGTCCAGTTGGTTGGGTATGTCAAGGTGCCCTAAGTGTTTTTTTAGTTGGGTGGTTCGGGTTGTCGATTGAAGCAGTATTATTTGGTTAATTGGGCTATTTTCAATAGGTGTGAATTAGCTTTGGAGTGCGAGTATTATTTGATGAATTGATTTGGGCGGTGAGCGTGGAGTGTTGAGGGCAAACAGGTCTTGGTGAGGAAAAGCAGTAGGTTAACTTGCGAATAATTAAGTTATCCTGATCCCTTCGAGCAGTAACCCTAGTGCGGAATGCTGCCGTTCGGTTTCATTCAGTCGTCAAGGTGCTGGGCAATGTGCCGGAGCAAGTCCCTTGGCTTGGGGTGTGCAATGATGTTGTAGATTACGTCCCGCTTGGCTCTAGGCTCTGTATGAAAAGCCTTGAGACGAAGGTCAGGCAAGGCGAAAACAGCCGAGTAACGGCCGGGGTCGCGCTCGACGTTTACGGGTTGTAAATGAGCATTCCGAGGCTGTTTTCAACGCAGCATCACCGAGTATCAAGGCTTTTCATACAGAGCCTAGGCAATCGTTTGACTACGTTTTTGTCAGCGTTGCGTACGCCTAGATCAGTTCCGTGGATGCGCTCAGCAAGCAGCAGGATGAGTATCGCGTCGGAAAGATGCATAAGCGGTCAGGCTCATTGTATGGATGGTCAAATCGGGATGGGCAAATGCCTATCCCTATCTTGGTGCTTGCTCGGCCTGGCGGCGGAGCATTCGCTTCTCGTCCTACCGCCAGGCATCAAGTTAGAGCTCGTTCAGTGCCGTCCGTCAAAGCCCCTCGATTCTACATGCTCCGTGCGTAAACGAAAGCGCCGCACGCCATCAGCGCAGCAACCACACCAACTGCCATCAATACACGAGTAATACGTCGTAGATTTTCTGGCGTTTGCCCATCGAAACGGGTTCGTCCATGCCCGCACCTCTCGCACTCCTCAGGGTAGATGCCTGCCTCATTTGTTGAATTATTGATGAATACGTATTTGTGTCCGAACCACTCGCATGTTTTTGAGTGCATTTGTGTCCTCTGATTTGATAAGTGCCGGATACCCATTTGGGGGTGTTGGGCGGTTGTAGACATCATACTCAAATCCAATATTCCTGTAACTGTGGCGGATTGATAGCGAAATTATGTGCATGTGGCGAGTTTGTGCTGCCTACGCGCTGATACGCCATGATGTATGAGTTGGGGCGATAGTTGAGAGGTTGAGCAGGTGGAGGCTGCTCCTATCCATGCGGAGGTTCATGGTCTTGTAAGGGGTATATTGGAGGTTGTAATTATTTTTCAAGCTTTAGTCAGTGTTTGAGGGGTGTTTTCAAAATTGACTGAATGTCAATTTATGGCATAACTGTTATTTATTGGGTGCGTAAAAAATTTCATGGTCATGCTTGCGGTATGGTTTCCCCCTGTCTAAGGTTTTTGTATTTCGTTATAGTTAATCTGTTGTGGTGAGAAGGTTGGAGGTTGTGCAGATTTCAGGTGGGCGGACTAGAGGAGCTGAATATGGACAAAGATTTTAATGATCGTACCGCTCCTCGAATCGTTCATTATTTTCGAGATGTTGATCTCTTTGGTAATGCTTGTCCGGAGTTCGTGCCTGAGTCCTTCCCCTCTTATTGCCAGCCTGATGACGAGTCATGGTCGGCAGGGCTGCTGCTCAGGATCGCATTGCGTATGAAACATCTTTGGCCCACATACGGCATCCGCGACGGCAGGAGAACCATTCAAGGGGAACACCCAGCAGTCTGTTTCGCGAACTTCAACCTGGCCGACCTGATTGCTGTGCGCGATGGTTTCAGCCCCCAAGATGGTGTGGTCACCCAATACGCGATCACCTTCCCCTTGAAGGTTGCGTTGGAGGGCGGTATCCAACCGGTAATTCAATGGTCAAGCGGGAAGGCCAGCCTGCTGGATGGGGCTTCACTTGAAGGGATGGCCGAAGATGACGCCGATAATCAATATCGGTATGTCAGCGATGACCCAGGCACATCCTGGCCGCCTACCGGATATCCTGAATGGCGATGGCGTTATCCCAGAAGCTACCGTCGAATCATCAGGATTATCGAAGAGGATGGTTTCGAAGGCGGAGTGATTCCGGGCCTTAATGTGACTGACACAAAATGGTCGGGCATTGGCATTGTGGTTCCCGACATGCCGACGGCTCGGTTGCTCCAGTACGACATCTTGACCTTGATCGATCAGGGACTGGTTTCCGAAAGTCACTTCGATCACATCCTAGTCTGCGATCAACTGCCGGTGAGCCTGGAGGGCCTGAGCGAGGAACAGTTGCAGATGGCTTTCTCAAAGGCATGCTTTGATTTCAAATCCTGTATGGAGGTCTCTAGCGAGGCGGCGGCGGCTGCTCAAGATGACTTTCGCAATCGTTTAGCAATGCTCGACGCCTCGACGCCTAAACAGGTGGAGCGAGAACATGGTGGCTGCTGGCTCTGGTTCCAAGACAACGACCAGCCCTATGTCAGAGCCCTGATTAAGGCTGGGCGAGTCAAACCTAACCTCAAAGGGCGTTATCTTGCTTCTTTGTGGGAGCTGAGCATGGTTCATGAACGTCGCGATCTTCTTGAGCTTCGCGATCTTCGTAATCGCCAGGACATCGCGTTGGCGTTATCCAAGAAATTGGAAGAGAAGTATGGGCTGCGGAGCACTTACTTCAGTGTCTGGGAGTCGTATTCGCCCAATGATGACCCTGCCTACGCTGGCAAGATTTGGGGAGGAGGGTACTTCATCTTGCCCCAGCCGGAAGAGGACGAGGACGAGGAGGAGGAAGGCGATTGAGCACTGTCCTCTGGGGTTGTTGACGCTGGGAGCCACTGGCACGGCGCTCCGGTGGCCTACAGCCCAGCGTTAAGCGTGTTGCCCAGGGTACTCGAAACCTTCACCTTACCTGACCTTGCTCGCGCTTCAGCCACGGCCATATCCTAGCCCGACGTTCGGCATCAAGCGTGGAGCGCGGCCATGGAAGACAGAGAGCATTGGTTTACGTTGTTGGCGCAGAAAGACTGGGAGGCCATTGGTAAGATCATCTACCAGAAGAAGAAGGCCAAGGTACAAGATCCCTATCTGACTCAGATGACTGGCTTCTTCGAGTCCGAGTTCTTCGCCTTCGCCGAGCCACTCCCCGCCGCTGAGCGCTCCAGGCAGTTTGAGTACACCAACTTGATCATCGAGTTGAACCAGCACGGCTTCAGCCAGGGCTTTGTGGATCGCTTCGTTGATGAGCGATTGAAGCTGATGCAAGAGACCAACCACTCCGCACTGCTCAACTATGCCCAAACCCATCAGCATCGCCCGCTGGCCAAGGACATCATCCAGTCTTTCCTTCAGGCCAAGCCGGAAGCAGTGGCAGCGAGCCTTCGGGGAAACATGACTGTTCGGGCCACCGACGTGATGCCCGGCAAGCCAAAGACCATCCGCTTGTTCAAGTCCAAGCAGGAAGAAAACTTTTACGAGGCGGTGCGGCGGGTATTCCCCACACACCACCCTTATCCTAACGTCGCCTTGAGCTGCGTCCTGGATTACCAGGCCATCAAGGGTCAGTTGTCGGAACAAGCCAAGTCCTACTTCTTCAAAGGCATCGTCGACAACGTCCTATTTGATGTGGGTGCCGGCTACGTGCCGGTGTACTTCATCGAGTTGGACAGCAGCTTCCATGATGATCCCCAGGCCCAGGTCAATGACCAGCTCAAGGACGCCATCTTCCGCGCAGCCAATACCAAGCTCATACGCATCCGGCCTCTGGACGCCAAAGCCTCGTCAGTAGAGGAGTTCGAGCGGTTGGTGCGGGAGCTGATGCGCCAGCTCTGATCAGCCGGCGTAGCCTTCGCTCTGGAATGGTCGAATCCAAGGGGCTAGATGGGCCCGCTGGCAGGATCGGCGAGCTTGGGTGGACGCGTCGGTAGGCTGCCTGGCCCGCGCAGCATGCGTCAAAATGCCATCAATAATCTGGACTGACGAGGGGGATTGCCATAAATTCCATGGCCAAAGCTGCCATGGATGTCGAGATGGAACCTAACGATGCCGGCGGAGTTGCTGCCAAACACGGCTTCAATTTTCAGGATTGCGTTGCCGCCTATTACGTCACACAGATGCTTCGTGACAAGACAATTCAACGCGTCCGCTGTGAAGTCACCGACGACATCGATGTCGTTTGCGATGATTTCGTCGAATTCGTGCAGGTCAAAACCACCACGAAAGCCCACTGGGCTAGGAGCGATCTCGTCGTCCTCGGTACAGGTGGTGGCAGCAAAAAGATCCCCTGCAGCTCGATCCTGCATAAGTCCATGGATTGCGAGCCAGTACTCACCGTGCCGAGGAGATTCAGGATCGTCACGGAGCACCCGACCAATGTCACCCTCGAATACCTGCTCATCAACCGTGACGAGCGCGACGGAAAATCCGGGCGCGATGACCTGGTCGACTACCTCAACTCGAAAACATCGAATTACGTTGCTGCCAGTGGGGTGGACGTGGCGACCTGGGTTGACGCTGCGTGCTGGGAAGTCTTCCGAACCATGCGCGAGATTGAGCTGCTGGGCATCCGGAATATTCGGTTGGCTTCCTATGAGCTTCACGGAGTTATGTTGAGTACCGAGGCATCGGCGGAAGAGATCTGGTGCGGGATCCTGCACACGGTCACCCGTAAAGGTGCTCTGTCCCGCAGAATTCACTCCGTGGATAGAAAATCTTACCTTCGTTCCGACTTGAACGCCTGGTTCCTGGGGTATGTTGAGGAGGATCAGAAGCGTGCGGGTCGTAAGGTCTACGTCAAACGGCCCCTGCCTCATATCCTGGTTCCGTTTCGAAACCCGCTGTCCACTCCATGCGCCAAGCGCAATGGCCGCGTCCTGCACCAGCAGTACAGTCTGAGGCGTTACCGCTACAAGCACATCGTCGACAACGTATGCAAATGGCTGGATGAAGTCTTCCTCCGTCCCAATGAGCTGGCAGACATCCACAAGCTGTCCATGGTCGAGCAGGGGCAGCGCCTTAAGAAAATGGTGTTCGCCTCCATGGCAGACGTCCGTTCCTTCCTCGGGCGGGTGCTTTTGCATGCCACGATTCGGCAGATGCATGCCAGCCAGCCAATCCCATGCTTGCTTTACCTCCAGGGCGAGGATGAAGAAAAGATCCTTGAAAACGTCCATATCGTTCGGCGAGACCCGGAGGGCGATCAGCTGTGGGTCGGTTTCAGTGAGCTTGTGACGGCATCCAACATCACCAAACGGCTGACTGAGATCCGCGCACAGCTCTATGAGGAGATCGGCAATTGTTTCGGCGATGCTCGGGGCAAAATCCTCGACATCAAGGATGACGACTACCTACTGTCCCACGACATTGATGCCATCCTGGACGAGAGCAACCCATTCGACGCCCATTTGGATCGATTCCGGTTCGTGCTGTTCATTGGGTACGACTCGACGCTACTCACTGACCCCGAGACATCGGGGCATGAGGATGACCTGGAGCAAGAAACGGCAGCCCTCTTCGAAGCTTTTGTTGATGACCTGGAACACGACCCGACGTTCGCAGAGCTCACAATCGATGTGTTTATCTACCCAGCTCCGAGTTTGGAGACGTTGACCCAGTTGGTCGACAAGAAGGTCAGGGAGGCCGTGTGACCGAAATTTACGATGCAGCAAAGCTGAGCTTGGGCAGTGATGGATTCTCAGCATTCCGCTACCTGTCAGCGGTCAACTCCCTCCTGTCCAACCCAGTCTCCACCTCTTTGGGTAGAGACCTGACGATACGGGCCCTCGATGCCCGAGACAAATTTGCTGGCCACGCTGGCATCCTGCGCAACATGGTCAGGAAGGCTGGGCTTTTCCCTTACCTGAAGAAAGAGTTTTCTGAGCTGTCCCAAGGTGACCGGTTTGCACTCGATGTGTACCGAACGCCGTTCTCGGATGATTTCGTTTTCCATTCGATGCAGTTCCGGATCTTCGACCTGCTCAAGGCGGGTCGTAACGTAGTGCTCAGTGCGCCCACCAGCATGGGCAAGAGTGCCATCGTCGACTCACTGCTAGGGTTAGGTCGCTTCAATCGGGTCGTCTTAGTGGTACCCACGGTTGCTTTGGCTGACGAAACGCGAAGACGTCTTCAGGAGCGCTTCGGTGAGGTGTATCAGATCATCCACCATAGCTCGCAAGAGTGCCGCAGCGAGAGGGTCGTGTACGTACTGACCCAGGAGCGGGTCAACGAGCGGGATGACATCAAGGACATCGACCTGTTCGTTATCGACGAATTCTACAAGCTGGCCTTCCAGCAGCTTAAAAATGGCACCACCGACTACAAGGACGAGCGGGTCATTGAGCTGAATATTGCACTTAGCAAGTTGCTGAAGGTGTCCAAGCAGTTCTACCTCACCGGGCCCTTCATCAACAGCATTCGGGGTCTGACGGAGCTGGGGTACGAACACACGTTCATTTCCGCCGACTTCAACACCGTGGCTGTCGATGTGCAGACGTTCGGTGTGGATGCCAATGACGAGGAAGGCAAGCTGGAAATGCTGGCGACTATTGCGCCCCAGTGCAAAGGTGCCACGATCATCTACTGCAAGTCATCCAGCGTGGCCGGTAAGGTCGCGCGCGAACTCGTCCGGCTTGGGTATGGTCAGCCATTCCAGAGTGAGCACATTGACTGGGTTGCCGAGGAGTTTGATCCAGAGTGGGACTACACCTATGCCCTCAGGAACGGCATTGGCCTGCATTTTGGCGGTCTCCCTAGGGCGCTGCAGCAGTACACGGCAGACCGCTTCAATGCCGGCGACCTTCGGTTTTTACTGTGCACCGCCACCATCATTGAGGGGGTGAACACAGTTGCGAAGAACGTTGTCATCTTCGACAACCGTAACGGCACCCGTGGGATCGACAAATTTACCCATGGCAACATCAAGGGCCGTGCGGGCCGGATGGGCATCCATTTCGTAGGCAAGGTCTTCTGCCTGGAAGATGTTCCAGAGGACAACCTGAATCAGGAGGTCGATGTGCCTCTGGGAGTTCAGGATGAGGACACTCCACTCAACCTGCTTGCCAGCGCACAGCCTGATCATTTGTTCGAATACTCCCAGGACAGGTTTGAAGCTGCATTCGCGCAGGATCGTTTTTCCATCGACCTGGTCAAGAAGCACTCATACTTCAGGATGGAACAGTTCGAGCAGCTCTACAGCATGGTAGAGATGCTCAGCGAGGACGACTTCGAGTCCCTCGTGTTCCATTGGTCGCCAGCGCCAGGCTTTCTGACCACCTTGGCCACGATCTGCAGCAAGCTCGTGCCTAGGGCGTTTTCCACAAATGGGCTGCAGACCAAAACCCCCGATAACATATTGGCCAAGCTGACGAACTATCAGATAGCAGAGAGCTACTCGGAATACCTGAAAGGCCAGATCGAATACACCAAACAACGGATCAAGGATGATGAAAAACGGGTCAGGACGGGGCAAAAACGGAATAAAGCTGATGAGAAGCTGACCCTTTCCAGTGGGCTCAACAACGACCTGAAGCTGGTGAGCAACACCTTCGGCTACACCATTCCTAAGGTGCTGGGACTGCTGGAAGACGTGGTTCGCTTGCACGCGACCAAGAAGGGTATCCGCAACAAGATTGACTACAGCTACGTCAGGATGGGCTTTGAGAACCTTCATCTTCCGCCTGGGGTGAATGCGCTAGAAGAGATCGGTATCCCAATCCAGACATTGCACCGCATCTCTGAGTTGCTGGAGTTCCCGGAAGGTGCCGGTGTGGATGAGTTGGCTGATCACCTGCGGCAGAACGAGCAGGCCTGGGAGTTCATGGGGTTCGTCGACCAGAGCTTCGTGAGGCGGGCACTGGGGGTAGTGTGAAAATCGGTTAGTCGATAGGCCTCACTTGGCTGGGTTGCGGTCGCTCTACTACGAAGGTCTAGGGGAGGGGTGGTGGCACTTTGCTTGTCCACCCCGTTCGACCTCGCCATTATCTCTAGCTCAAGCTTTTCGCTTGTTTTCGCTGGTTTTTTTGCGAGGTTAGAGCTGGATGGAAATGACGTCTCTCAGGCTGCTTCATCGCAGCATGATTTCAATCGGCAGCGACATGCAGCAGTTCCTGGTGACAACCGGGGCCGCGAGCTTTGATTGCCTTTTCTCAACCCGTGGCGACTTTGTACTGACGCTCACCGCCCGTGGCGAAACGAGGGGCTTTTTCCGATTTGATGTGCTCCCCGGCTACCGAATCCGGGACTACCTGGGTGACATGTATGGCGACTTGGTCGCTGTGCTCCGGTCAGATGGAACAAGTGGTGAACATCTGAAACCCAAGGATTTCTTGGCGCAACTGAACCAGGCTATCCCGACTCAGGCCACTATCCGGGCCAACCCTAAACCGTCCGAAATTGTCCGACTACGCCCCGATATTATTGAGGAGCGCGAGAAGCCTTACTTCAACGCCTGGATTTATTGGAAGGAAGACAGTGGTCGGCGCCCTAGCGAGGAGAACCAGCACAAGACGCTGTTGCTGCTCGGCCCCGAAGCTGCCCGGCATAGTCGTGAGCGAAATGCCTCTTCGCGATGGAGTGCCGCTGACACTGGAGGGTCTTGGCAGGCGTCGTGAGGCGTCGTTGGTGTTACCTAGTTGGGCAGGTACCTAAGCCGTGGCGAAAAATCTTCGGATAGGTACCGACTGGGCTGCGACGGGTCGATAACCTGCGCGCACTTTCTCAATACAGGTAGGTTCAAGTGCCCAACGTTTCTGCTGATGCTTCTGCTGTCGATGTTTCTGTTGATGTCCGGGCCCAGGCAATTCAAGGCTGTGAGGCCATCCTTCGAAAGGAGATGGAGTACAACATCGCTCACAAGATTTGGCCCAGCGTGAACCGCATTGTCGAGCGGATGCTGGCTCGTCGTGTTGAGCTGATGGATGCTTACGAGGAGATTTATTCCTCGCTTGCTCGCCGACCTCGGGCTTTGACTGCGTTCTGGGACATCTTCGTTCACACGCCTGTGGCCTGGAGTCCGGAGCGCATCCGGGCGGCGCGGCAGGATCGTGACGAGCTTGTAGAGCTGAATGACCAAATTGTCGTGGCAGCCGAGCATCTGGCGGGGTTATTGGCGCGGCGCGCCGAGCTTGATGAAAGGGCGGTTTTCAGCTCGGGGACTAGCCATCATGTGCTCGACCTCATTAGCCAGGCTTCAGAGCATAACCACCTTCACGAATTCCACGTTAAGGAAGAGCTGGATTCGCTGCGTTACAACTACGGTCTCGACTACTGGCCAACCCTGAGCTTGCTCGTTGAAGCTATTGGGTTGGATGCCGAGAACGCAGAGGTCGTGGCCAATGACCCTACGACCGCAGCTGCGACGGAAAGCCGTAAGCCTGGTTTGTCCGATTATGTGAAGGCTGTCCTTGTGCGAATCGAAGAGAACACCGTCAGCTCCCATGGCTTGCTTCCGGATAATTTCGCTCTGTCGGATGGGGCGCTGGCATCTCTGGTGAGCTGCGCTCTGGATCTTGATGCCGACGAGATTGTGGACGCGAGCTTTATTAAGCGGTTCCGTCAACGGCAGCGGGCGGTCAAGTCCACTTGATGCTTCATGACCTGTCTGTGGCTTCAGTTGTCTGACCGTTCGTCAGCTCGGTGAAGGGGGCGGAGCTGATTTGTCATCTCCGATGACCGCTTTCGATCTGATCCAGACAGGGGTGAAAAGACCCTATACAATCATGGCCCTAGCTCGACTGGTTTACATTTTCGGGGCTCACTGGGGTCTCGGGCGGGTAGTCTTTGCGTCCGAAACATCAGTTTGGTTTACATTTTGCCCCCCGAAATGACCCTTCTTCGGACTGGTTGACGTAGAGGCTGTTTCGGGCCTTATTTCACGATTTTTAGGATTATTTAAGTCATTGAAAATGATCAGTTCAATGAAGTTTTTGATGATTTTGCTAGGGGTTGACGGTTGGTTGACGTCTTTCCCAAGGAAAATATTAGGCACGGGCAAGAGCACCAACCGTGACTATCTGGCCGGGCACCTGCGCGACCAGGGTCTGGATGTGGTGCTGACCCGTGAGCCTGGCGGCACGCCACTGGCCGAGCGGATTCGCGAGCTGTTGCTGGCCCCCAGCGACGAGAAAATGAATGCCGATACCGAGCTGTTGCTGGTGTTTGCGGCCCGGGCCCAGCATCTGGCCGAGGTGATTCGCCCGGCGTTGGCGCGTGGCGCCGTTGTTCTGTGCGATCGCTTTACCGATGCCACCTATGCCTATCAGGGCGGTGGCCGCGATCTGAGCGTCGAGCGCATCGCGATGCTGGAACAGTTTGTCCAGGGTGGCTTGCAGCCGGACCTGACCCTGTTGTTCGACCTGCCGGTGGAAGTGGGCCTGTCCCGCGCTGCCGCGCGGGGGCGTCTGGACCGTTTCGAGCAGGAAGGGCAGGACTTTTTCCAGGCAGTGCGTCAGGCCTATCTCGATCGCGCCAAGGCGGATCCTCAGCGTTATCGCCTGATCGACGCGGCGCAGCCGCTGGTTCAGGTTCAGCAGTCGCTGGATGGCCTGGTCGGGCAGATCGTGGAGCGTTGCCGTGGCTGAGGCCTATCCGTGGCAGGCGACGCTCTGGCAGCAGCTTGCCGGACGCAGCCGTCATGCCCATGCCTATCTGCTGCATGGCCCGCAGGGTATCGGCAAGCGCGCGCTGGCCGAGCGTCTGATGGCGCTGCTGTTGTGCCAGCGGCCGGAGGCGTTGCAAGCCTGTGGGCAGTGCAAGTCTTGCATGTTGCTGGCCGCGGGTAGCCATCCGGACAACTACGTGCTGGAGCCGGAAGAAGCGGACAAGCCTATCAAGGTGGATCAGGTTCGTGACCTGGTCGGCTTCGTCACCCAGACCGCCCAATTGGGCGGACGCAAACTGGTGCTGATCGAGCCGGTCGAAGCGATGAACGTGAATGCCGCCAATGCCTTGCTCAAGAGCCTCGAAGAACCTTCGGGCAATACCGTGCTGTTGCTGGTCACTCATCAGCCAAGCCGCCTGCTGCCTACGATCAAGAGTCGCTGCCAGCAAGTGGCCTGCCCCCAGCCGGGCGAAGCGCAGAGCCTCGCATGGCTGGCCTCGGCGCTACCGGATAGTGATGAGCAGGAGCGCGCTGAGCTGCTGAGCCTGGCCGCGGGCTCCCCGTTGATGGCCGTCAGCCTCCAGGCGCAGGGTGTGCGTGAGCATCGGGCGCAGGTGGTCGAAGGGGTGAAGAAGCTGCTCAAGCAACAGCAATCCCCGACCCAGCTTGCCGAATCCTGGAATGCCATTTCCCTGTTGCATCTTTTTGACTGGTTCTGCGACTGGTCGAACCTGATCCTGCGCTATCAGTTGACCCAGGATGAAGACGGCCTTGGCTTGGCCGATATGCGCAAAGTGGTGCAGTACATGGCGCAGAAGAGTTCGCAGGCCAAGGTGCTGGACATTCAGGACTGGATTCTCGCCCAGCGGCAGAAAGTCCTGTCCAAAGCCAACCTCAATCGCGTGCTGTTGCTCGAAGCGCTGCTGGCCTCCTGGGCCATGCTGCCGGGTCAGCGCTGATCAGCCGCGTTTCCAATCCCTTTCAGTGTTGTCATTTCGCCATGCTCGTAGATTCCCATTGTCACCTCGATCGCCTTGACCTTTCCGCCCATGACGGCTCCCTGGATGCCGCGCTGGCCGCCGCGCGGGCCCGTGGGGTGGGGCATTTTCTCTGCATCGGGGTGAGTGCCGACAACGCGGCCCAGGTCAAGGCGCTGGCAGAGCGCTACGAGGATGTCGATTGTTCGGTGGGTATCCATCCGCTGGACCTGGCGCCGGGGGAGGCGCCGGCACTGGACTGGCTGTTGCAGGAGCTGAACCATCCCAATGTCGTCGCGATTGGCGAGACCGGGCTGGATTATCACTACGAGCCGGAGGCGGCAGAGTTGCAGCAAGCGTCGTTCCGACTGCATCTGGACGCCGCACGCATCACCGGCAAACCTGTAGTTATCCACACCCGTGCAGCGCGGGCGGACACCCTGGCACTGCTGCGCGAGGCGGCACTGCCACAGGCCGGAGTGCTGCACTGTTTCACCGAGGATTGGGAGATGGCGCGTGCGGCGCTGGACCTGGGCTATTACATCTCGTTGTCGGGGATTGTCACGTTCCGTAATGCCGACGCCTTGCGGGATGTTGCTCGCCAGGTTCCTGCCGATCGCCTGCTGGTGGAAACCGACTCGCCCTACCTGGCGCCCATTCCGCATCGCGGCAAGCCAAATCTGCCGGAATACGTCCGGGATGTTGCCGAGTTTATCGCCCTCGTTCGCGGCGAGCGTTATGAGCAATTGGCGGCTCAGACTACCGAGAACTTCCGTCGGCTGTTCCCGCTGGCCCGGGTGCGGCAGGGCTGAGCCCGGCGCGCGGGCAAAAAAAACCCGGGTTCTGGGGGGGGAATCCGGGTTAAGACCATTAGGAGTAAACAAAGGCGAACACTCCATGATCACCTTTATCGGTGCGACACTTGGGGGGATGTGCCACACCGACAGTTCAAGTATTAATCAGGATTGATAGGCTTCCAGCAGCAACTGCTCGTTTTTTAAACAGATTTGGAATACGCCCGTCGCTGCTGAGCACTCATCGCTCTGCAATTTCTCGTACTATTGCCAATGTTTCGTCGATTACGCGGCGTTCGGTGTAGAAATGTGGGGAAAAACGCACCCCCATACCGCGCGGGATACATATCACCTGATTTTCCTTCAATTGCCGATGAACCTCCGCGTTGTCCACGCCATCGATGCTGAAAGACACGATGCCGGCGCGGCGAGCCGGATCCTGTGGGCTGTGCAAGCGCACGCCGGGGATCGCGCCGAGTCCGTCGTGCAGCCAGCGCACGCGTTCTGCGATAGCGGCAGCGACCTGTTCCATCCCCACTTCTTCAAGCAATGAAAGGCTGGCTTCGAGCGCTGCGGCGCCGAGCATGTTCGGACTGCCGCATTCGAAACGCCGGGCGCTTTGAGCGGGTTCCCAGGTGGTGCGGTTGTAGTCGCCCATGTGTTCCAGCATGTGCCAGCCATATTCGCTGAGCTTCAGTTGCGGGCGAACCTCGGCACGGCAGTAGAACATCCCCAGGCCTTCCGGGCCGAGCATCCATTTGTGGCCATCGGCCATGGCGAAGTCGCACTGGCAGGCCTGCGCATCGAAGGGCAGGGCGCCGATCTGCTGGATGGCGTCGACACAAAACAGCACGCCGCGCTCGCGGCAGCCCTGGCCGAGGCGCACCAGGTCCATGCGCAGACCGCTGGCGAACTGCACCGAGCTGATCGACATCAGTCGGGTTCGTGGTCCGCAGGCGGCCAGCAGTGCGGCTTCCGGATCGTCACCCTTGAGATCGGCCTGGACCACTTCGACGCCTTGGCTCGCCAAGGCCTCCCAGACGATGCGGTTGGACGGGAATTCTTCGTTGCTGATGACGATCTGGTCGCCTGACTGCCAATCCAGTCCAAAGGCCACGAAGGACAACGCTTCGGACGTGTTCTTGACCAGTGCGATGTCGTCGGTGGAGGGGGCATTGATCAGGCGCTGCAGGCGCTCGCGCAGACGCTGCTCCATGAGCATCCACTCCGGGTAGTCGCGGGCGCCCAGCCAAACGTTTTCCCGGGCGAAGCGGCTGACCGCCTCGCTGGCGCGTTTCGGCCAGGGTGCGACGGCCGCGTGATTCAGGTAACGCAGGCCCGGGGCCTGTTCGAACTCTTCAGGAAACGTAGACATGGTTGGATGATCCGTGCATTTTGGCGCAAGTTAGGCATAATACTTGGCTTCGATTTTGATCCAGTCCTTCTTATGCAGAAAGAACCTCGTAAGGTCCGTGAGTTTCGTCGCCGTGAGCAAGAAATTCTCGATACCGCACTCAAGCTGTTTCTCGAACAGGGTGAAGACAGCGTCACCGTCGAGATGATCGCTGATGCAGTGGGTATCGGCAAAGGCACGATCTACAAGCACTTCAAATCCAAGGCGGAGATCTACCTGCGCCTGATGCTCGACTATGAGCGCGATTTGAACCAATTGCTGCACTCCGCCGACGTCGACCGTGACAAGGAAGCCTTGTCGCGTGCCTATTTCGAATTCCGCATGCGTGATCCACAGCGCTACCGGTTGTTCGATCGCCTTGAAGAAAAGGTGGTCAAGGGGCATCAGGTTCCGGACATGGTCGAGGAGTTGCACAAGATCCGTGCCTCGAACTTCGATCGCCTGACCCTGCTGATCAAGGGGCGCATCAGCGAAGGCAAGCTGGAAGATGTACCGCCGTACTTCCACTACTGCGCCGCCTGGGCGCTGGTGCACGGTGCCGTGGCGCTCTACCACTCGCCGTTCTGGAGCAACGTCCTGGAAGATCAGGAAGGTTTCTTCCAGTTCCTCATGGATATCGGCGTGCGCATGGGCAACAAGCGCAAACGCGATCCGGAGCCTTCTGCTAGCTGATAGCCGTTTGCGACACAGCGCTACTGGGCGCGACAGGGCGGGAATATACTTTGGGTGTGAGGCTTGCAAAAACCTGATTTATGAGTCAGGTTTCGCGAGCCCGATTCATCCATGCCGGAGTTTTCCATGATCGTCGACCGTCAAGGCAGGCGTTTTCGCAATTTGCGTGTCAGCCTTACCGCCGCCTGCAATTACGCATGCACTTATTGCGTGCCTGATGGGAAACGACTGGTCGCCGCCCAGGACGAACTGTCTGCCGAGGCCTTGGCTCGCGGCGTGGCTTACCTGATCGAGGCCGCTGGCATCGAGCGTCTGCGGGTAACCGGTGGCGAGCCACTGGTCAGCCCCAAGCTGGAAGCCTTCCTCAAGACGGTCGCCGGATTCGGCCTGGACGACATCAGCCTCACCACAAACGGCCAACTCCTGGCGCGCAAGCTTCCCCTGCTTTGCGAAACCGGCATCCGCCGACTCAATGTCTCCCTCGATACCCTAGACGCTAGCGCCTTCCGGAGCATCTCCCGTGGTGGCGACCTGGCCAGTGTGCTGGATGGCATGGCCCAAGCGGCGGCGACAGGCATGAAGATCAAGGTCAACATGGTGCCGCTGCGCGGACAGAACCTCGATCAGGTCTTGCCGCTGCTGGATTTCTGCCTGGAGCATGGCTACGAGTTGCGCTTCATCGAGCTGATGCGAATGGGCCACCTGGCCAAGGACAACAATATGTTCCTGCAGCAGTTCGTTGGCCTTGAGCAACTGCTGCAAATCATCGGCGAGCGCTACGAGTACGCCCAGGCCGAGGCGCCGATCGATGCCACCGCGCTGCGTTATCGGGTTCCGGGGCGGGGCGTCTTCGGTGTGATCGCCAATGAAAGCGTGCCTTTCTGCCGGACCTGCTCACGGCTGCGTCTGTCCTCCACCGGCTGGCTTCATGGTTGCCTGTCGTCGAGCAATCGACATTTCATTGGCGACCTGCTCGACCAGCCGCGCCATCAGGCCCTGCCGGCGTTGCAAGGGCTGTTGGTCAAGGCGCTGGGCGACAAGCAGAGCGTTGCCTTCTCCGGTGGCGCCACGGTGATGAAAATCATCGGTGGCTAGCTCGGCAAGCTGGCGCAAAATCTGCATCAGCGGGCTGTTCGCCGGTTTTCCGTCGCCGGCTCCTGGAGGAAAGATGCGTAGCCTGGTTCTGCTGATAGCGCTGATGGCGCTGGGTGGCTGCATGAATGTCAGCGACATGGGTGAGGGCGCCCGTTACCACATGAGCGACGCCGGTCTGCTTGATCACAGCGATACCCAGCGTTCGATGTCGCTGCGTTTGCAGCCTGACTCGTTCATTTTCATCGCCCAGGGCGCATTCGTCCCGCCGGGTGGTGCCTATCCGCGGCCAAACGTGGTGGCGGAGGAGGCCTTCAAGGGCTTCATCGAATACTTCCCGCTGGTGCGTCGTGCCCAAGGGCCGATCGGCCTCGAACAGGCGCTGACCGAGGCGCGTGCGGTGGGAGCGCATTATCTGCTCTACACCCGCTTCGCCAAGGCGGACAACCGTATCGGCAACGGCGACGAATGGTATGACGAGCAGGCAGTCGACCGCCTCGGTGTCGATACCGGTGTTGTGCAGATGATGCTTATCGAGACCAGCACCCGCTACCTGATCGATACCGCGAGAATTCGCAGTCGTGGCGGATTGCTGACGTTCCACGACAACAAGCCGGAAGATTTGCTCGGCCCGCCGCTCGAGAACTACGCTCGCTCGCTTCTGGGTCTGGGTCGCTGAGGACTACGAACAATGGCTGACACGGGCAAGGCCAACGACCTGTTGGCGCAGATTCCCCAGGCGGAAAAGGGCTTGCCGCCCGTCCACCTGTGGAATCCGGACTTCTGCGGCGATATCGACATGCGCATCGCCCGTGACGGTACCTGGTTCTACCTGGGGACGCCCATTGGCCGCAAACCTATGGTGCGGCTGTTTTCCACCATCATTCGCCGGGACGGTGATGATTATTTCCTGGTGACGCCGGTGGAAAAGGTGGGCATCACGGTGGATGACGCGCCGTTCGTCGCGGTAAGTCTCGAGGTGCAAGGCAGCGGGGAGCAGCAGGTGCTGTGTTTCACCAGCAATGTCGAGGACCGGGTCGAGGCCGGCCCCGAGCATCCGTTGCGCTTCGTCATCGATCCTGTAACTCAGGAGCCTTCGCCCTACGTGCACATGCGCGCCAATCTCGAAGCGCTGATCCATCGCAATGTGTTTTATGAGCTGGTGGATCTGGCGGTCACCCGGGAGATCGACGGCGAGGCGTGGCTGGGTGTGTGGAGTTCAGGGGTGTTCTACCCCATCGGCAAGGAATGAACCTGAGGTGGGCGTCCGCGGTGGCGGGCGCCAGGCCTGCCAATAAAACTTTTCGGCCGGAAATGAAAAAACCTCCAGTGCTTGCGCATCTGGAGGTTTTCAGTATTTGGCTCCACGACCTGGACTCGAACCAGGGACCCAATGATTAACAGTCATTTGCTCTACCAACTGAGCTATCGCGGAATCTGTGGCGTATCTTACTGATTGCTAAAGGGAAGTCAAGCCTCCCTTTGGCAATCAGTGATTTTTACAGAACTTCGACAATCGCCTTGGTGACGACGTGAATATTGCTCTGGTTCAGCGTGGCAACGCAGATGCGGCCAGTGTCCAGCGCGTAGATGCCGTACTCGTCCTTCAGACGGGTAACCTGCTCAACGCTCAGGCCGGAGTAGGAGAACATGCCGCGTTGGCGACCGACGAAGCTGAAGTCACGCTTGGCGCCGTATTCAGCCAGCAGTTCGACCATCTGCTTGCGCATGCCGTGGATGCGGCCGCGCATTTCACCCAGCTCGGTTTCCCACATCTGACGCAGCTCGGCGCTGTTCAGTACCGCGGCGACGATGCTGGCACCGTGGGTTGGCGGGTTGGAGTAGGTGGTGCGGATCACGCGTTTGACCTGGGACAGCACGCGAGTGCTTTCTTCCTTGGCGCTGGTGACGATCGACAGGGCACCGACACGCTCGCCATACAGCGAGAACGACTTGGAGAACGAGCTGGAAACGAAGAAGTCCAGGCCCGACTCGGCGAACAGGCGTACCGCGAAGGCGTCTTCGGCAATGCCGTCGCCAAAGCCCTGGTAAGCCATGTCCAGGAATGGAACGTGACCCTTGGCCTTGATGACTTCCAGGACGTTTTTCCAGTCCGCCAGGCTCAGGTCCACACCGGTCGGGTTATGGCAGCAAGCGTGCAGGACGATGATCGAACCGGCTGGCAGCTCGTTCAGGTCTTCCAGCATGCCGGAGCGGTTGACGTCGTTGCTCGGCGCGTCGTAGTAGCGATAGTTCTGCACCGGGAAACCGGCGGTTTCGAACAGGGCACGGTGGTTTTCCCAGCTCGGGTCGCTGATGGCGACGACGGCGTTCGGCGACAGTTGCTTGAGGAAGTCGGCACCAATTTTCAGTGCGCCAGTACCGCCGACGGCTTGAACGGTCACCACACGGCCTTCGGCCAGCAGTGGAGACTCGGCACCGAACAGCAGTTTCTGAACAGCCTGGTCGTAGGCAGCGATACCGTCGATTGGCAGGTAACCGCGGGAAGCGTGCTGTGCAGCACGTTGGGTTTCGGCTTCGATGACCGCACGCAGCAGTGGGATGCGTCCTTCTTCGTTGCAGTAGACGCCTACGCCCAGGTTGACCTTGTTGGTACGTGGATCGGCGTTGAATGCTTCGTTGAGGCCCAGAATGGGATCGCGTGGTGCCAGCTCGACAGCGGAAAACAGGCTCATTATTACCTTGGCTCTGAATTGGAGGGTGAGTAGGGTTTGCACGCTCCAGCCGAATGCACTAGAGCGGTGCACAAACGGGGAGTCAGTATAGTGATACCGACCGGTCACGGCGACAGTCTGCCGCAGCTTTTCCTGCTGTTTGTGGGAATATTTTTCGACCGTTAGTCGAATCCTTCAGTCAACAGTAGGAAATGCACCGCGCACTGGGTTGAAACTGGCGTAGGGCGCCTTCAATTGGGTATAAGTACTGTCTAAAAATACAGTTACCTGTATTCGCACTTAACCAGGGGTTCGTCATGTCCGAGTTTCAGCTCGTCACCCGTTTCCAGCCGGCCGGCGACCAGCCGGAAGCCATCCGCCTGATGGTCGAGGGCATCGAAGCCGGGCTGGCGCACCAGACCCTGCTGGGTGTGACCGGTTCGGGCAAGACCTTCAGCATCGCCAACGTGATCGCTCAGGTGCAGCGCCCGACCCTGGTGCTGGCGCCGAACAAGACCCTGGCAGCGCAGCTCTACGGCGAGTTCAAGGCGTTCTTCCCGAACAACTCGGTCGAGTATTTCGTTTCCTACTACGACTACTACCAGCCGGAAGCCTACGTACCGTCGTCCGACACCTTCATCGAGAAGGACGCCTCGATCAACGATCACATCGAGCAGATGCGTCTGTCGGCGACCAAGGCGTTGCTGGAGCGGCGCGATGCGATCATCGTCACCACCGTTTCCTGCATTTACGGTCTGGGCAGCCCGGAAACCTACCTGAAGATGGTGCTGCATGTGGACCGTGGCGACAAACTCGACCAGCGCGCCCTGTTGCGCCGTCTGGCCGACCTGCAATACACCCGCAACGAGATGGATTTTGCCCGTGCGACCTTCCGGGTGCGCGGCGATGTGATCGATGTGTACCCCGCCGAATCCGATCTGGAGGCGATCCGCATCGAGCTGTTCGACGATGAAGTGGAAAGCCTCTCTGCCTTCGATCCGTTGACCGGCGAGGTGATCCGCAAGCTGGCGCGATTCACCTTCTACCCGAAAAGCCACTACGTCACCCCGCGGGAAACCCTGCTCGGCGCGGTGGAGGGGATCAAGGAAGAACTCAAGGACCGCCTGGAATACCTGCACAAGGCCAACAAGCTGGTGGAAGCCCAGCGCCTGGAGCAGCGGACCCGTTTCGACCTGGAGATGATCCTCGAACTGGGCTACTGCAACGGCATCGAAAACTACTCGCGCTACCTCTCCGGGCGTCCGGCCGGGGCGCCGCCGCCAACCCTCTACGACTACCTGCCGCCCGATGCGCTGCTGGTGATCGACGAATCCCACGTCAGCGTTCCGCAGGTCGGGGCGATGTACAAAGGCGACCGCTCGCGCAAGGAAACCCTGGTTGAGTACGGCTTCCGCCTGCCGTCGGCGCTGGACAACCGGCCCATGCGCTTCGACGAGTGGGAGAGCGTCAGCCCACAGACCATCTTTGTTTCCGCCACGCCCGGGGTTTACGAGGCCGAGCATGCCGGCCGAGTGGTGGAGCAGGTGGTGCGGCCGACCGGCCTGGTCGACCCGCAAGTGGAAATTCGCCCGGCGCTGACCCAGGTCGACGATCTGCTGTCGGAGATCCGCAAGCGTGTGGCCGTGGAAGAGCGGGTGCTGGTCACCACCCTGACCAAACGCATGGCCGAGGACTTGACCGACTACCTGGCCGACCACGATGTGCGGGTGCGCTACCTGCACTCGGATATCGACACGGTGGAGCGCGTCGAAATCATCCGCGATCTGCGTCTTGGCACCTTCGATGTGCTGGTGGGGATCAACCTGCTGCGTGAGGGCCTGGACATGCCGGAGGTGTCGCTGGTGGCGATCCTTGATGCCGACAAAGAGGGCTTCCTGCGGTCCGAGCGCTCGCTGATCCAGACCATCGGCCGGGCGGCGCGTAACCTCAATGGCCGGGCGATCCTGTACGCCGACCGCATGACCGGCTCGATGCAGCGCGCGATCGATGAGACGGAGCGCCGCCGCGAGAAGCAGGTCGCCTTCAACCTGGCCAACGGCATCGTGCCCAAAGGCGTGGTCAAGGACATCACAGACATCCTCGAAGGCGCCAATGTGCCGGGCTCGCGCAGCAAGAAGCGCAAAGGCATGGCCAAGGCCGCGGAGGAGAGCGCTCGCTACGAAGCTGAGCTGCGTTCGCCGGGCGAGATCGCCAAGCGAATCAAGCAGCTTGAAGAGAAAATGTACCAGTTGGCACGGGACTTGGAGTTCGAGGCGGCGGCGCAGATGCGTGATGAGATCACCCAGTTGCGTGAGCGCTTGCTTACCGTGTGACGTTTCTGTCGCTCATGACGGCCAAGTCGCTGGCAAGCGGTGCTCCGCTTGCCAGCGATCAGGTCAGTGCGCTTCTCCGGCCTTCAAGCCCTGCGGCAATTTCCGGGTCAATACGACCGCCACCATGCTGATCGCCAGGCCGATCCCAACAAAATGGAAGGCATCGTTGTAGGCCATGATCAGCGCTTGCTGATGGACGATTTCGCTCAGCTTGCCCAGTGCGGCAGCCTCGCTGCCCAGCTTCTCCGTCAGCAATGCCAGCCGTTCCGCGACTTGCGGGTTGGTCGGCACCACCGATTCCCGCAAATAGTCGAAATAGGTCTTGGCCCGAGCGTCCAGCAGGGTTGCCAGCAGGGCGATGCCGATGGCGCCGCCCAGGTTGCGCAGGATGTTGAACAGGCTCGACGCCGAGCCGGCGTCCTGCGGCTGGATGTACGCCGTGGCAATCAGCGAGATGGTCACCATGATCATCGGCTGGCCAAGGGCGCGGATGATCTGGATATGGTTGAACTGACTGCCGGCGAAATCCGGATTGAGCACCCCGGAGCTGAAACTGGCCAGGCCAAAGAGACCAAAGCCCAGGGCGCAGAGGATCTTCGGCGAAATCACCTTCATCAATTGCGGCACCAGCGGAATCAGGAATAACTGCGGGATGCCCATCCACATGATCACTTCGCCGATCTGCAGCGCGTTGTAGTTCTGGATCTGTGCCAGGTACAGCGGCAGCAGATAGATCGAGCCATACAGCCCTACGCCCATCCCCAGGCTGGCAATGCTCGACAGGCCGAAATTACGGTTCTTGAGGATGCGCAGGTTGATCAGCGGGTTCGGCTTGGACAACTGCAGGATCACGAAGGTGATCAGGCTGACCACGGCGATACTGCCCAGGCCGACGATCAGGCTCGATTCCAGCCAGTCCTTGCGATGCCCTTCTTCAAGAAACACCTGCAGGCAACCCAGGCCCACGCCGAGGGTGACGATGCCGGCGTAATCGGTGCTTTTCAGCAACTCCCAGTGAGCTTCCTTCTTCTCCAGGCCATAAAGCAAGCCGGCGATCATGATCAGGCCGGGTGGGATGTTGATGTAGAAGATGTACTCCCAGCCCCAGTTTTCTGTCAGCCAACCTCCCAGTGTCGGACCGATCGAGGGCGCGAAGGTCGCGGTCATGGCAAACATCGCCATGCCCTTGGCGCGATGGTGCTCGGGCAGCTTGATCAGGGTCAGGGTGAAGGCCAGCGGGATCAATGCCCCGCCGGTAAAGCCCTGCATGGCGCGGAAGATGATCATGCTCTCCAGGTTCCAGGCCATCGAGCACAACAACGAGGAAGCCAGGAAGCCGAGGGACACCCACACCGCCAGCCGCCGGGCCGAGAGTAACTGCACCAGCCAGGCGGTGAGCGGAATCATGATGATTTCGGCTACAAGGTACGAGGTCGAAATCCACGAGCCTTCTTCCAGCGTCGCTGACAGCGCGCCTTGAATGTCCTTGAGCGACGAGTTGGTGATCTGGATGTCCAGCACCGCCATGAAGGCACCGAGCATCACGCTCATCACGGCAATCCAGTCGCGCCGGCTCGGTTCGCCGACGGGACGGATCAGTTGATCACCGGCCATCGCTACGCAGATCGACGGTGGCGGTGACCGACATGCCTGGGCGGATACGGCCATGCAGCGGGTTATCGGCGGCGAAGGTCAGTTTTACCGGAATACGCTGTACGACCTTGGTGAAGTTACCGGTGGCGTTGTCTGGCGGCAGCAGGCTGAACTGCGCGCCGGAAGCGGCGAACAGACTGTCCACGCGGCCTTCGATCGGCGTGTCCGGGTAGCTGTCGAACACCAGTTCGGCGCGAAGGCCGGGCTGCATCCTGCCGATCTGGGTTTCCTTGAAGTTGGCCTGGACCCAGATGTCTTCGTCGGGAACGATCGACAGCAGGTAGGCGCCGGCCTGCACGTACTGGCCGTCGCGCGCGGAACGCTGGCCGACCATGCCGCTGATGGGCGCGTGGATTTCGCTGCGGGTCAGGTTCAGTTCGGCCTGGGCCAGGTCGGTGCGGGCAGTGGCGATCTGCGCATCGAGGCGCTTGAGTTCGGCTTCTAGCGCGCTGACCTGCTGGCGCTGGCCCTGCAAATCGGCTTGGGCCTTGCTCACCTGAGAGCGGGCGACGTTGCTTTCGGCGGAAAGGGTGGTCACCCGTTCCTCGGAAACGAAGCCCGGCTTGCGCAGCGCCTGGGCGCGATTCAAGTCCAGTTGCGTGCGGCCCAGAGTGGCCTGGTTGGCGGAAACCTGGGCCTGGCCGGCGGCGATCAGGCTGGATTGCTGGGTCAGCCGGCTGTCGGCCTGCAAGCGCTCGGCCTCGCGGGTCGCGAGGGTGGCGCGGGCGCGTTCGACGGCAAACTGGAAGTCGTCACCTTCCAGGCGCACCAGCAGATCGCCTTTGTTCACGTGCTGGTTGTCCTGCACCAGCACGCTGTCGATGCGGGCGCCGAGTTGGCTGGATACCCGAGTGATCTCCCCCTGGACATAGGCGTTGTCGGTGCTTTCGTAGAAGCGACCTTTGAAATACCACTGGGCGAAGAACGCGAGGGAAATCAGCAGGACCAGAAGAAGAAAAATCAGCAGGCGGCGCTTGAGTTGGGCTGGCATGGGGACGATCGTTCCGAAAATGTAAGCAAATTTAACAAGTTTTGGATCCAGCCGCACAAGTGGCGATCACGCCCATTACTGGAGCCCGGCGCCTGCTCCCTGTTAACATCCCGGCTTTGTTTCATCTCTTGTTCGAGACTCTCATGACCACCGTTCGCACGCGCATCGCGCCTTCGCCGACTGGCGATCCCCACGTCGGCACCGCTTACATCGCCCTGTTCAACTACTGCTTTGCCAAGCAGCACGGCGGCGAGTTCATCCTGCGTATCGAAGATACCGACCAACTGCGTTCGACCCGCGAATCCGAACAACAGATTTTCGACGCGCTGCGCTGGCTGGGCATCGAGTGGAGCGAAGGCCCGGATGTCGGCGGTCCCCATGGTCCGTACCGGCAGAGCGAGCGGGGCGAAATCTATAAGCAGTACGCCCAGCAACTGGTCGACCTCGGGCACGCGTTCCCGTGCTTCTGCACTGCTGAAGAGCTGGACCAGATGCGCGCCGAGCAGACGGCCCGCGGCGAGACCCCGCGCTACGACGGTCGCGCGCTGCTGCTGTCCCAGGAAGAAGTCCAGCGCCGCCTGGCGGCCGGTGAGCCACACGTGATCCGCATGAAGGTGCCGAGCGAAGGCGTCTGCGTGGTTCCGGACATGCTCCGTGGCGACGTCGAGATCCCGTGGGATCGCATGGACATGCAAGTGCTGATGAAGACCGACGGTCTGCCGACCTACTTCCTGGCGAACGTGGTCGACGACCATCTGATGGGCATCACCCACGTCCTGCGCGGCGAAGAGTGGCTGCCGTCGGCGCCCAAACTGATCAAGCTGTACGAGTACTTCGGTTGGGAACAGCCCAAGCTTTGCTACATGCCGCTGCTGCGTAACCCGGACAAGAGCAAGCTGTCCAAGCGCAAGAACCCGACGTCGGTCACCTTCTACGAGCGCATGGGCTTCATGCCGGAAGCCATGCTCAACTACCTGGGCCGCATGGGCTGGTCGATGCCCGACGAGCGCGAGAAGTTCTCCCTGAGCGAAATGGTCGAGCACTTCGACCTGTCGCGGGTATCGCTGGGCGGGCCGATCTTCGACATCGAGAAGCTGTCTTGGCTCAACGGCCAGTGGCTGCGCGACCTGCCGGTGGAAGAGTTCGCCGCGCGGGTGCAGAAGTGGGCGTTTAACAGCGACTACATGATGAAGATCGCGCCGCACGTGCAGGGCAGGGTGGAGACGTTCAGTCAGGTCGCACCGCTGGGTGGCTTCTTCTTCGAAGGCGCGCTGCGTCTCGATGCAAAGCTGTTCGAGCACAAGAAGCTGTCTCCGGACCAGGTGCGCCAGGTGCTGCAACTGATCCTGTGGAAGCTGGAAAGCCTGCGTCAGTGGGAAAAAGACCGCATCACCGGCTGTATCCAGGCGGTAGTCGAAGCCCTGGAGCTTAAACTGCGCGACGCGATGCCACTGATGTTTGCCGCGATCACCGGCCAGGCCAGTTCGGTTTCGGTGCTCGACGCCATGGAAATCCTCGGCCCTGACCTGACGCGCTATCGCCTGCGCCAGGCGCTGGAACTGCTGGGCGGCGTTTCGAAGAAAGAAAACAAGGAATGGGAGAAGCTGCTGGGCACTATCGCCTGACCGCTGCCGCATCCTTTTTCGCGGGGCGAACCTGCTTTCACCGGTGTATTGCCGGGGAAGCGGGTTCGCCCCGCGATGCTTTGCGCCCTGGTGCGAAGCGCCATTCCCCCGAAAACACGGGACTTTTTCCGCTCAAGGAAGGTAAGTGATTGTTATCTAGGAAAAAGTTTTTGAATTTTATTGAAAATATATTTGACAGGTCTTTGATCCGAACTTAATATGCGCCCCGTCCACAGCGATGAACGAAAACGAAACGCGAAGCACCCAGCCAAGCGATTCAGTTCAAAGCGACATTGTGGGGCTATAGCTCAGCTGGGAGAGCGCCTGCATGGCATGCAGGAGGTCAGCGGTTCGATCCCGCTTAGCTCCACCAATTTCCAGCTTGGCAGTCAATTCCAGCGACTGCCGGCATGATCGGTTCGAAGATCCGGTCGATGGTAGAAGGGTTGCGTCCCCTTCGTCTAGTGGCCTAGGACACCGCCCTTTCACGGCGGTAACAGGGGTTCGAGTCCCCTAGGGGACGCCAGTTTTACACAAGCGATGTCGAAAGAGGTCGCTGGGCCGCGAGGCTAGAAATCTGGGGCTATAGCTCAGCTGGGAGAGCGCCTGCATGGCATGCAGGAGGTCAGCGGTTCGATCCCGCTTAGCTCCACCAATTCCGCCAGGATTCGTGAAAACGGATCTTTACGAAGGTTTAAAGTCCCCTTCGTCTAGTGGCCTAGGACACCGCCCTTTCACGGCGGTAACAGGGGTTCGAGTCCCCTAGGGGACGCCATTTTACCCGCTTTGCGGGATTTCAAGGCTCATTCGCTTATTGAATGAGCCTTTTGTTTTTTCCCTCGAAAAAAGTTTTTGCCCCGTGCGCGACAAGCGGCGGGGCAAAAGGCTTGCTTTTAAATATTATGAGCATAATATTTCAACCATAATATTTTGGAGGCGAGCCATGAACGACAAGAAAGCCAGAACCCGCGAACGCATCCTCGATGCCGCGCGTCACGCGCTGATCCAGCAAGGGCCCGCCGATCCCAGCGTCAATCAGGTAATGGGCGCTGCCGGCCTGACCGTTGGTGGTTTCTACGCCCATTTCGACAGCAAGGAAGCCTTGATGCTCGAAGCGTTCAGCCAGTTGCTCGGCGAGCGTCGTGCCTTGTTGTCCCAGGTTGATCCGGCGTTGGATGGCCAGTCGCGGCGGGCGCTGGTTGCCGCGTTCTATCTATCGCGCAAGCACCGTGACTCCACCGGGGATGCCTGTCCGCTGCCTACGTCCCTGAGTGAAATGACCCGACTGCCCGATGCCTTCCGCGACGTGCTCGCCGAACACATCGAGATGATGACCGCGCAATTGGTCGACAGCCCCGATGAGGCTGACAAATTCCTCGCCGACCTTGCGCTGATGGTCGGCGGCCTGGCCCTGGCGCGAGCCCTGGGCACCAGCGATCTGTCCGATCGCATCCTGCGTGCCGCCAAAACGGCGGTGATTTGAGCGACCCCTCTGGAGCTAAGCGATGAATACCTTGAGCTGGATTCGCGGCGTGAACGGCACCTTGGGGCGTCTGGTCCCTGGGCATATCGCCAGCAAGATGCACCGCGCTTTCTTGACGCCCTACACCCGTCCACCGCGGGACTGGGAGTTGCCCGTGCTGGAGCGGGCTGAGCGCATCACTCTGCGTTTCGGTCTGTCCGCATTGCGCTGGGGCCAAGGGCCGACTGTCCTGTTAATGCACGGCTGGGAAGGGCGTCCGACCCAATTCGCCAAGATCATCGAAACCCTGGTGGACGCCGGTTACACCGCGGTCGCGCTGGACGGCCCAGCCCATGGCCGCTCGCCGGGTGACGAGGCGCACGTTGGCCTCTTTGCCCGCGCCGTGCTGGAGGCCGCGGCGGAATTGCCGCCGCTCAAGGCGGTGATCGGCCACTCCATGGGCGCCGCCAGTGTGCTCTTGGCGATGCAACTGGGCCTGCGTGCCGAAGCGGTGGTCAGCATCGCCGCGCCGGCGCGGTTGCTGGGCGTATTGCGCGGTTTTGCCCGGCACCTCAACCTGCCGCCTCGGGCGCGGGCAGCCTTCATTCGCAAGGTGGAACGGGATGTCGGTTTGCCGGTGGCGAAGCTGGATGTCAGTGGTTACCAACTGGAAGTGCCGGGCCTGATCGTGCACGCCGAGGACGACAGGCTGGTCCCGGCCAGCGAAGCCCAGGTGATCCACGACGCCTGGTTCGACAGTCGCCTGCTGATGCTGGAGCAAGGGGGGCATCAGCGCGTATTGGCCGATCCGCGAGTGGTTTCCGGCGTTCTCGACCTGCTCAAGCGAAGTGACATGCCGCTGCGCCAATCGGCGTAAGCATCCGTTACACTCTGCCCGTTCATCACATACGGGAGCGGGCATGAGCTGGGATCTGGCAACGCCATTCGTCATCGACCTTCGCGTCGGTGCCGAGGATATCGACGGACTGGGGCATGCCAACAATGCCGTCTACGTTTCCTGGCTGGAGCGCTGCGCCTGGCGTCATTCGCAGCGTCTCGGCCTGGACCTGACGGAGTACCGTCGGCTGGACCGGGCCATGGCGGTGGTTCGTCACGAAATCGACTACCTGGCCAGCGCCTACGAAGACGACGAATTGCAGTTGGCAACCTGGATCGTCGACTGGGATCAGCGCCTGAAAATGACCCGGCGCTTCCAGCTGGTTCGCCCCAGCGACGGCGTCACGCTGCTTCGCGCGCAAACCACCTTTGTCTGCATCGAGTTGTCCACAGGGCGACCCAAACGCATGCCACCTGAATTCCTCGAAGGCTACGGCCAGGCGCTGCTGAGCAACCCGACGTGATTCGCCTGGCTGAGGCTGCGGACGGCGTTGTGGTTCGCGGCGTCGTGGAGGCTGCCTATCTGCCTTACGTCGCCAGCATCGGCGTGCGCCCCGGTCCGCTGGATGACGATTACGACGACCTGATCCGCCAGCAGCAGGTCTGGCTGGTGGAACAGGGGAGCGATGTGTGCGCCATTCTTGTGCTGTGCCATGAGGCGGAAGCGATGCTGCTCTCCAACGTCGCGGTCAATCCCGCCTTCCAGGGCCAGGGTCATGGCCGCCGGCTGATCGACTTCGCCGAGGCTCGCGCCCTGGACGCCGGTTTTTCCCTGATTCGGCTCTACACCAACGCCGCGATGCAGGCGAATGTGGCGCTGTACGAGCGGTTGGGCTATCGCGAGACTCACCGGGGCGCCGAGCACGGCTTCAATCGGGTGTTCATGGAGAAGCGGCTGGTTTGAGCCAACGTGAAAGCGCTGATCGTATTCGCCGGAAAAAGCCAGGGCGTTCAAGGGTGTTTCGATTGCCTTCAAGCGGGCCGTGCACGTCGCTGGCGAGCGAAGAAACGGGTTGCTCCTTCACTGTTTCCGTCCTTCGCCGCTCATGGTCGAAGTTGAGAATGTCGTAATTGCTCTTTTTGATGTGCATGTCCCGTTCCTTGTTGTGCGGCGCGTCGAGGGTTGCGGCAAGCAAGCGGCTCAAAGAACGTGAACATTTGTGATATCTCCGAATAGGGAAGGATTGCCCGCTGATTCGGGCACCTGAAACTCTCAAACAAGAAAGCGCTGACGTCACGCAGGCCCTTTCCTCGAAGCCTGTAAGACCCAGCCCTTTTCGACCAAGCGTCTACCCGAGACCCGCGGCCCTTCCATTTGCCCAATCCCCGTTTACTATGTGCGCAATTTTTCCGAGGTCTTCCCCCATGCAAATTGCCCTGGCCCCGATGGAGGGGCTGGTCGACAACATCCTGCGCGACGTTCTGACCCGGGTCGGCGGTATCGACTGGTGTGTCACCGAGTTCATTCGCGTCTGCGACCGGGTGCTGCCCGCTGCCACGTTCCACAAAATGGCACCGGAGCTGGAGCAGGGCGCGCGGACGGCCGCAGGGGTACCGATGCGTGTGCAATTGCTCGGCTCCGATCCGGTTTGCCTGGCGGACAACGCCGCGCTGGCCTGCGAGCTGGGCGCGCCGGTGATTGACCTGAACTTCGGCTGCCCGGCCAAGACGGTGAACAAGTCTCGCGGTGGGGCGGTGCTGCTCAAGGAGCCGGAATTGCTGTTCCGCATCGTCAGCGAGGTGCGCAAGGCGGTGCCGGCGCATATTCCGGTGACTTCGAAGATGCGCCTGGGCTTCGAGAGCCCTGACGGCGCGCTGGACTGCGGCCGGGCCCTGGCCGACGGTGGCTCGGCGCATCTGGTGGTGCACGCGCGGACCAAGGTCGAGGGCTACAAGCCGCCGGCCCATTGGGAATGGGTGGCCAAGGTGCAGGACGTGGTCAAGGTGCCGGTGTTCGCCAACGGCGAGGTCTGGACCCTGGACGACTGGCGGCGCTGCCGCGAGATCAGTGGCGTGAAGGACATCATGCTCGGCCGTGGCCTGGTGTCACGACCAGACCTGGCCCGGCAGATCGCCGCGGTCCGCGACGGCGTGGAATTCCAGGCGCTGGACTGGCAGTCGCTGTTGCCGCTGATCCAGATGTTCTGGCTGCGGGTTCGCGAAGAGATGACCCCTCGCCAGGCGCCGGGCCGTCTCAAGCAGTGGGTGGCGATGCTGACCCGGACCTATCCCGAAGCCGTCGCACTGTTCAATGAACTGCGTCGCGAGACCGACTGTGATCGGGTCGGCCTGCTGATCGATGTGCCACCGCCCGTCGCTGCGGCGTAGGAAAATTTTCTCGACAGCGCTTGAAATAATTCTGGTGGTCCATATCTAGGGAGTACGCGATGCCGAAGTCGGGTCGCGTCAATCTCAACTTGCTGATATTTCAGGAGATGTACCATGACCACCGCTTTTTCTCTGGCTCCACTGTTCCGCCATTCCGTTGGTTTCGACCGTTTCAACGACCTGTTCGAATCCGCGGCGCGTAATGAGTCGGGTAGCAGCTACCCACCCTACAACGTTGAAAAACATGGCGATGACCACTATCGAATCGTTGTTGCCGCGGCTGGCTTCCAGGAGCAGGACCTTGACCTGCAAGTGGAGAAAGGCGTGCTGACCGTCACGGGCGGCAAACGCGACAGCAGCAACGAAAGCGTCACCTACCTGCACCAGGGCATTGCCCAACGTGCGTTCAAGCTGTCGTTCCGTCTGGCTGACCATATCGAGGTCAAGTCGGCGGCACTGGCCAACGGGCTGCTCAGCGTCGACCTGCTGCGGGTCGTGCCGGAAGAAGCCAAGGCCAAACGTATCCCGATCAACGGGGACAAGCCTGCTCTGAACTAAGTGGGTGAGCTGTGAAAAAGGGCGCCGTAATGGCGCCCTTTTTTGTGGCTGCGAGAAAACCGGAAAATCAGTAGTCCGCCGGCGTTTCCAGCAGCATCGCGCGAAACGCGCTGAGGGGCAGCGGCCGGCTGTGCAGGTAGCCCTGATACAGGAAGCAGCCCTGGCGCAGCAGAAAGTCCAGTTGCTCGGACAATTCCACCCCTTCGGCGATCACCGTCAGCTCCAGGCTGCGGGCCATGGCGACAATCGCGCGGACGATTTCCGCATCGTTGGTGTCCACCGGTGCGTCGCGCACAAACGACTGATCGATCTTCAGCGTGTCCACCGGCAGGCGCTTGAGGTACGTCAGCGAGGAATAGCCGGTGCCGAAGTCGTCCATGGCGAAGCTCACCCCCAGCGCTTTCAGTTCGCGCATTTTGCTGATGGTGTCTTCCAGGTTCTGGATGACGATGCCTTCGGTGATCTCCAGCTTGAGCATGTGGTAGGGCAGGCGATAGTCGTCAAGGCTGCGGCGGACCCGCTCGACGAAGTCGTTCTGGCGGAACTGCCGCGGGCTGATGTTCACGCACAGGCTGAAATCCTCGGCGTCGATCAGGCGGTCCTGGAGCATGCGTGAGCAGGCGTCGCAGGCTTCATCGAGGATCCAGTTGCCGACTTCGAGGATCATGCCGCTTTCTTCCAGCACCTGAATGAACTGGCTGGGCTGTTGTTGGCCGAGCAGCGGATGGTGCCAGCGCAGTAGCACTTCGGCGCCGACGATGCGGTTGTCGCGGGCATCCACCTGGGGCTGGAAATGCAGCGCCAGCTCGCCGCGGGTCAGCGCCATTCGCAGGTCGCTTTCCATGCGCAGGCGCTCGCTGGCGGCTTTCTGCATGGTGGTGTGGAACAGTTGCGTGGTGTTGCGGCCAGAGTCTTTGGCACGGTACAGCGCAATGTCGGCACGTTTGAGCAGGTCGGCCGGGGTCGAACCATGGTCGGGAATCAGCGCTACGCCGATGCTCGGGGTCACCTGCAGGCGCTGGCCGTCCAGTGACATCGGTTCGGCGAGCAGCTCGCGCAGGGTATCGGCCAGTTCGCGAACCTTGTCCGTAACTTCCTCGCGGGTGCCTTCCAGGCCACTGAGCAGCACCACGAATTCGTCGCCGCCAAGACGCGCCACGGTGTCTTCCATGCGCACGCTGGCTTCGAGGCGCGCGGTGATGATCTTCAGCACCGTGTCGCCCACCGGGTGGCCGAGGGAGTCGTTGATGTGCTTGAAGTGGTCGAGGTCGAGGAACAGCAGGGCGCCGCGCAGGTTGTGACGCTTGAGCAAGGCGATCTGCTGGCTCAGACGGTCCATCAGCAGCGCGCGGTTGGGCAGGTTGGTGAGCGGGTCGTGATAGGCCAGGTGGCGGATCTGGGCCTGGGCGTTCTTCAGCTGGCTGACGTCGCGGGCGGTCAGCAGCAAGCAGTCGGTCTCATTGAGGGTGATGGGCTCGACCGAGACTTCCAGGGTCAGCAGCTCGCCGCGCTTGCTGCGCCCGAGCATCTCGCGATGGTTGACCCGGCCGCGTTCCTGCACCTCGGCCACCAGCATCGCGTGCTGTTTGTCATCGGCCCAGACACCCACTTCGTGGGCGCTGCGCCCGAGTACTTCGCCCGCGCTGTAGCCGGTCAGCCGGCAGAAACCGTCGTTGACTTCGACATAGCGCCCGCTGTCGCGCTCGCTGATGGTGATGGCGTCGGGGCTGGAGTGAAAGGCCTTGGCGAATTTCTCTTCGCTGGCCTTGAGCGCCGCTTCGGCGCGCTGTTGCTGGGTGATGTCGCGCAGGGTGGTGACGCTGCAGGTCTGCTCCTCGACCTTGATCAAGCGGCTGGAGATCACGCAGGTCAGCGGATGGCCGTCCTTGTGGTTGACCACCACGGCGACATTGTTCAGCGCCTGGTCGCGGATCACCTGTTCGATGCGTTTGGCGCGCTCGGCCGACTCGGCCCACAGGCCGATTTCCGCAGCATTGCGACCCAGCACCTGTTCGGCGGTCCAGCCGAAGGTCTGGGTGAAAGCCGGGTTGACCTCGATGAACTGGCCGCTGTCCTGGCGGGTGACGCAAATCGGGTCGGGGCTGACCTGGAACAGGCCGGCGAATTTCTCTTCCGAGCTGATCAGGCGCTGCTCACGCTCAACCTGATCAGTGATGTCCAGCAAGGTGCCGGCCATGCGCAGCGGGTTGCCATGCTCGTCGCGGTACAGACGGGCCCGGCTTTCGAGGAAGCGCGAGCTGCCATTTTCCAGCTGGATGCGGTAGGTGATCTGATAATTGCCCGCCGGCCCTTCGCGCAGGCTGCGGTAGGCCTGGCGCATGCTGCTGCGGTCGGATTCCGGCACGCCTTCGAAAAATGCGTCGAAGGACTCATGGAACGGCACCGGGCCCAGCCCGTGCAACTGCGCGGCGCGGGCCGAGCCATAGAGCATGCCGCTGGGGATATGCCAGTCCCAGGTGCCCAGTTGCGCCGAGTCGAGGGCCAGGTCCAGGCGTTCCTGGCTGTCCTTGAGGGCTTGCTCGGCGCGTTTGCGCTCGCTGGTATCGATAAAGGTGCTGAGCAGGTAGGCCACGCCCTCCAGCTCGATGGTCTGGGTACAGAGGATGCCGTCATGAATCTGCCCGCTGCTGGAGCAGAACTGCACTTCGAGAATCACCGGGCCATTGTTGTCGCGGGTTGCCTCCAGCACCTGGTAACGCTGCGGGGCATGGGCCCACAGGCCGAGCTCGATGGTGGTCTTGCCGATGACCTCCTGCGCCGGCCAGCCCAGGGTTTTCTCGAAGTGCTGGTTGACCTCGTGAATCAGCCCGTCGGACCGACGGCTCAGCAGCACCACGTTGGGGCTGAGCTGGAACAGCGTGGCAAAACGCTTTTCCGAGTTGATCAGCGCCGCCTCGCGCTCGCGCTGGCGGGTGATTTCGCGAATGACACCGATCATCTGCGGACGGCCGTGCTTGTCCTTGGTCAGGCTGCCGTTGATTTCCAGCCAGTGCAGGCTGCCGTCGGGCCAGCGGATGCGGTGGCGCATCGCTTGCTCCAGCGGTTCGCCGGCCAGCACCGAGTGAAACGCCTGCAGGGTGCGGTCGCGGTCTTCGGCGGGCAGCAGGTCGAGGTAGTCCAGGTCCTTGGGCAGCGGCACGTCCGGATCGTAGCCGAACAGCGCCTGGGTGCCCCGGGACCAACTGATCCTGCCGGTCTCGACATCCCAGAACCAGGCGCCCAGGCGGGCACCGTTGAGGGCGGCCAGCAATTGCGGCGCATTTTCCCAGGTCTGCTCGGACTCCTGGGGATCCGCCGCGTGGATACGCGGCAGCCGTGGAAAACGGTGTGATTTGGACATCGATACCAGACCTTTGGCGGATACGCTTCCTTGGTACAGGCCTTCCAGGGCTACCGGCGGCCTCAGGGTTGTCTCGCTTGGCTGTCGAGCAGTGCCATAAAGGCTCTGGCTGCGTTCGATAACGTTCGTTCCGTGTGCAGAATGTAGCCTAGCTGGCGCGACAGCTGAATGCCCGGAAGAGTGACGGGAACGACCTGCTCATCGAGCATTGTTCGTGGCAGCACACTCCAGGCGAGGCCGATGGAAACCATCATCTTTATGGTTTCCAGATAGTTGGTGCTCATGGCGATGTTCGGCACCAGGCCTTGCGCTTCGAACAAGCGCTGGACGATATGGTGGGTAAAGGTGTTTCCGCCGGGAAAAACCGCCGGGTGGTGGGCGATATCGGCGAGGTTGACCGCGTCTTTGCAGGCCAGTGGATGCTCCGGCGCGACCACGAAGTCCAACGGGTCATCCCACACCGACACGGCGCGAACCAGGTTGTGAGGCTCTGGCGCCAGGGTAATGACGGCGATTTCAGCGCGGCCGTGGAGGATTTCTTCGTAGGCTACTTCCGAATCGAGGAACTGGATGTCCAGGGCGACGGCCGGATACTGCCGGGTGAAGGTCCGCAGCAGCGGCGGCAGGCGGTGCAGGCCGATGTGATGGCTGGTGGCCAGAGTCAGCCGGCCGCTGACTTCGCCGGTGAGGTTGGTCAGGGCGCGACGGGTGTCGTCCAGCACGTTGAGAATCTGATAGGCGCGCGGCAGCAGCGCGCGTCCGGCCTCGGTCAGGCTGACCTCGCGGCCGAGGCGATCGAACAACCGTACGTCGAGTTGTTGTTCGAGGCCGGCGATGCGTTTGCTGATGGCGGGCTGGGTCAGGTGCAACCGTTCTCCGGCCCCGGAGAAGCTGCCAGTCTCGGCGATGGCGATAAAAGCATTGAGGTTTGCCAGATCCACGTTTTCAGATTCCCTTTGGTTATCCAAAGCATAAAAATTATGAATTTGAGTTATTCAATCTAACGCCATAGCATCAGCCGTACAAGCCAAGTGGTTATTGGCATAGAAAGACGCTGATGAGGAAAGCCTGATGGCCGGCAAAACGCTCTACGACAAGCTCTGGGATTCGCATTTGGTCAAACAGCGCGACGATGGTTCGGCGCTGATCTACATCGACCGTCACATCATCCATGAAGTGACCTCGCCGCAAGCCTTCGAAGGCCTGCGTCTGGCAGATCGCAAACCTTGGCGTATCGATGCCAACATCGCCACCCCGGACCACAACGTACCGACCACGCCTGAGCGCAAGGGCGGGATCGAGGCCATCGCTGACCAGGTGTCGCGTCTGCAGGTGCAGACCCTCGATGAAAACTGTGACGAGTATGGCATCACCGAATTCAAGATGAATGATGTGCGTCAGGGCATCGTCCACGTCATCAGCCCGGAGCAGGGCGCCACCTTGCCGGGCATGACTGTGGTCTGCGGTGACTCGCACACCTCGACCCACGGCGCGTTCGGCGCGCTGGCCCACGGTATCGGTACCTCCGAAGTGGAGCACGTGCTGGCCACCCAGTGCTTGGTCGCCAAGAAAATGAAGAACATGCTGGTGCGCGTCGAAGGCCAGTTGCAGTTCGGCGTGACCGCCAAGGACATCGTTCTCGCCGTGATCGGCAAGATCGGCACCGCCGGCGGCAACGGCCACGCGATGGAATTCGCCGGCAGCGCGATCCGCGACCTGTCCGTCGAAGGCCGCATGACCATCTGCAACATGTCCATCGAAGCCGGCGCCCGCGTTGGCCTGGTGGCCACTGACGCCAAGACCATCGAGTACGTCAAGGGCCGTCCTTACGCGCCGAAAGGCGAGCAATGGGATCTGGCGGTAGAAACCTGGAAAGACCTGGTCTCCGACGCCGACGCCGTGTTCGACACCGTGGTTGAACTGGACGCCGCCGAAATCAAGCCACAGGTCAGCTGGGGCACCTCGCCGGAAATGGTGCTGGCCGTCGATCAACGCGTGCCGGATCCGGCTGCCGAGAGCGATCTGGTCAAGCGTGGCTCCATCGAGCGCGCCTTGAAGTACATGGGCTTGAGCGCCAACCAGGCGATCACCGACATCCAGCTCGACCGCGTCTTTATCGGTTCCTGCACCAACTCGCGCATCGAAGACCTGCGGGCCGCCGCGGAAATCGCCAAGGGCCGCAAGGTCGCCGCGACCATCAAGCAGGCCATCGTGGTGCCGGGCTCGGGCCTGGTGAAAGCCCAGGCAGAGCAGGAAGGCCTGGACAAGATCTTCCTCGAAGCCGGTTTCGAATGGCGTGAACCGGGCTGCTCGATGTGCCTGGCGATGAACCCGGACCGCCTGGAGAGCGGCGAGCATTGCGCGTCCACCTCCAACCGGAACTTCGAAGGCCGTCAGGGCGCCGGTGGTCGTACCCACCTGGTGAGCCCGGCCATGGCCGCCGCCGCCGCCGTCACCGGCCGTTTCATCGATGTACGCGAGTTGATCCAAGGGAGCGCAGCATGAAAGCCTTTACCCAACACACCGGCCTTGTCGCTCCGCTCGACCGTGCCAACGTCGACACCGACCAGATCATTCCCAAGCAATTCCTGAAGTCGATCAAACGCACCGGTTTCGGTCCGAACCTGTTCGACGAATGGCGTTACCTGGATGTCGGCCAGCCGTACCAGGACAACAGCAAGCGTCCGGTCAACCGCGACTTCGTCCTCAACCACGACCGCTATCAAGGCGCCAGCGTGTTGCTGGCCCGCGAAAACTTCGGTTGCGGTTCGAGCCGCGAGCACGCCCCGTGGGCGCTGGAAGAATACGGTTTCCGCAGCATCATCGCGCCGAGCTACGCCGACATCTTCTTCAACAACAGCTTCAAGAACGGCCTGCTGCCGATCATCCTCAGCGACGAAGAAGTCGATGAGCTGTTCAAGCAAGTGGAAGCCGATCCGGGTTATCAACTGAGCATCGACCTGCAGGCACAGACCGTCACCCGTCCGGATGGCAAAGTGCTCGGCTTCGAAATCGATGCGTTCCGCAAGCACTGCCTGCTCAACGGCCTGGACGATATCGGCCTGACCCTGCAGGACGCCGATGCCATTGCGGCCTTTGAAACCAAACATCGTGCCAGCCAGCCGTGGTTGTTCCGCGACGCCAAATAATGTGTTGACCCTATCGCTGGCTTGCCAGCGATAGCGGCCTCCGGAGACAGAAGATGACCAGCAGCAGCCACAAGGACGTTGTCCAGCGCCAGTTTGGCGAACAGGCCAGCGCCTACCTGAGCAGTGCCGTACATGCCCAGGGCACCGAATTTGCCTTGCTCCAGGCCGAGCTAGGCGGGCATGAAAACGCCCGTGTTCTCGACCTGGGTTGCGGCGCCGGTCATGTGAGTTTCCATGTGGCACCGCTGGTCGCCGAAGTGGTGGCCTACGACCTGTCGCAGCAGATGCTCGATGTGGTCGCGGCCAGTGCCGCCGAGCGCGGCTTCGGCAATATCGTCACCGAACGCGGTGCCGCCGAACGCCTGCCGTTCGCCGATGCTTCGTTCGATTTCGTCTTCAGCCGCTACTCGGCGCACCACTGGAGCGACCTGGGCCTGGCCCTGCGCGAGGTTCGCCGGGTGCTCAAACCGGGCGGCGTAGCGGCTTTCATCGATGTGATGTCGCCGGGCAGCCCGCTGCTGGACACCTACCTGCAAAGCGTCGAAGTGCTGCGCGACACCAGCCATGTGCGCGATTATTCCGCCGCCGAATGGCTGCGCCAGGTCAGCGAGGCCGGCCTGTTCGTCCGCAGCCACACTCGTCAGAGCCTGCGTCTGGAGTGGACCTCGTGGGTCGAGCGGATGCGCACTCCCGAGCCGATGCGCGCCGCCATCCTCCAATTGCAGCAGGCCATGGGCGAAGAAGTGCGGCAGTATTACCGGATCGAAGCCGATGGCTCCTTCAGCACCGATGTCCTGGTGCTGTGGGCCGAGCGCTGAAATCACACTGAATTTTCCGGCGCGCCACGTGGGCGCGCCGCTTGAATTGAATAGAGGAAAGCATGAGCAAGCAGATTCTGATTCTCCCGGGTGATGGCATTGGTCCGGAAATCATGGCCGAAGCCGTCAAGGTGCTGGAACTGGCCAACGACAAGTTCCAGCTCGGCTTCAGCCTCGAGCACGACGTGATCGGCGGCGCCGCCATCGACAAGCACGGCGTGCCGCTGGCCGACGAAACCCTGGAGCGTGCGCGCAAGGCTGACGCTGTTCTGCTGGGCGCCGTGGGCGGTCCGAAATGGGACAAGATCGAGCGTGACATCCGTCCGGAGCGCGGCCTGCTGAAGATCCGTTCGCAACTGGGCCTGTTCGCCAACCTGCGTCCGGCTATCCTCTACCCGCAACTGGCCGATGCCTCCTCGCTGAAGCGTGAAATCGTTTCCGGCCTGGATATCCTGATCGTCCGCGAACTGACCGGCGGCATCTATTTCGGTGCACCGCGCGGCACCCGCGAGCTGGAAGGCGGCGAGCGCCAGTCCTACGACACCCTGCCGTACAGCGAGAGTGAAATCCGCCGCATCGCCCGTGTCGGTTTCGACATGGCCCGCGTGCGTGGCAAGAAACTCTGCTCGGTGGACAAGGCCAACGTCCTGGCGTCCAGCCAACTGTGGCGTGAAGTGGTCGAGGAAGTGGCCAAGGGCTACCCGGACGTCGAACTGAGCCACATGTACGTCGACAACGCCGCCATGCAACTGGTGCGCGCGCCGAAGCAATTCGACGTGATGGTCACCGACAACATGTTCGGCGACATCCTCTCGGATGAAGCGTCCATGCTCACCGGCTCCATCGGCATGCTGCCGTCGGCGTCGCTGGATGCCGACAACAAGGGCATGTACGAGCCATGCCACGGTTCGGCGCCGGACATCGCCGGCCAAGGCATCGCCAACCCGTTGGCGACCATCCTTTCGGTGTCGATGATGCTGCGTTACAGCTTCAATCAGCAGGCCGCCGCCGAGGCGATCGAGAAGGCCGTCAGCCTCGTGCTGGACCAGGGGCTGCGTACCGGCGACATCTGGTCGGACGGTTGCAGCAAGGTGGGAACGCAGGAAATGGGCGACGCAGTAGTCGCAGCGCTGCGGAATCTGTAATCTCTCTGGCCCGCTGTCGAAATCACAACCAAGACAGCGGCCCACTTTTAGCGAAGGTGTAGTTGCGATGAAACGTGTAGGTCTGATCGGTTGGCGTGGAATGGTCGGTTCCGTGCTCATGCAGCGGATGCTCGAAGAGCAGGATTTCGATCTTATCGAACCGGTGTTCTTCACCACTTCCAACGTCGGCGGCCAAGGCCCGGCAGTGGGCAAGGACATTGCTCCGCTGAAGGATGCCTACAGCATCGACGAGCTCAAGACCCTGGATGTGATCCTGACCTGTCAGGGTGGCGACTACACCAACGAGGTTTTCCCGAAGCTGCGTGAAGCTGGCTGGCAGGGTTACTGGATCGACGCCGCTTCGTCCCTGCGCATGCAGGATGACGCGGTCATCGTTCTGGATCCGGTCAACCGCAAGGTCATCGACCAGCAACTGGACGCCGGCACCAAGAACTACATCGGTGGCAACTGCACCGTCAGCCTGATGCTGATGGGCCTGGGCGGCTTGTTCGAAGCCGGCCTGGTCGAGTGGATGAGCGCCATGACCTATCAAGCGGCTTCCGGCGCCGGCGCGCAGAACATGCGCGAGCTGATCCGCCAGATGGGCGCTACCAACGCGGCCGTTGCCGATGAACTGGCCAACCCGGCCAGCGCCATCCTCGACATCGACCGCAAGGTCGCCGAAGCCATGCGCAGCGACAGCTACCCGACCGAGAACTTCGGCGTACCGCTGGCCGGCAGCCTGATCCCGTGGATCGACAAGGAACTGCCGAACGGCCAGAGCCGTGAAGAGTGGAAGGCCCAGGCCGAGACCAACAAGATCCTCGGTCGCTTCAAGAGCCCGATCCCGGTTGATGGCATCTGCGTGCGCATCGGCGCCATGCGCTGCCACAGCCAGGCGCTGACCATCAAGCTGAACAAGGATGTGCCGCTCGCCGACATCGAAGGCATGATCAGCCAGCACAACCCTTGGGTGAAACTGGTGCCGAACCAGCGCGAGATCAGCATGCAGGAGCTGACCCCGACCAACGTGACCGGCACCCTGAACATCCCGGTCGGTCGTCTGCGCAAGCTGAACATGGGTTCGCAATACCTGGGCGCCTTTACCGTGGGCGACCAACTGCTGTGGGGCGCGGCCGAACCGCTGCGCCGCATGCTGCGGATCCTGCTGGAGCGTTGATCGCTTCGCGGTAAAGTCGAAACCCGCGCTGGAGACAGCGCGGGTTTTTTGTTTTTTGTGGGATCGAATCCAAGTAAAGTGCCGCTCCCGCATAATCCGGGACTGCTTTCGCAGATCATCGCGAGCAAGCTCGCTCCTACGGTTTTAGCGACATTTCTGTAGGAGCGAGCTTGCTCGCGATGAACTGCCCAGCAACCCAACCGGCCAGAGAGACCCCAAATGACCCAGCCCATCGATATCGCCGTCATTGGCGCCACCGGCACCGTCGGTGAAACCCTTGTGCAGATTCTCGAAGAACGCGACTTCCCGGTGGGCACCCTGTACCTGTTGGCGAGCAACGAATCGGCCGGCAGTTCCGTGGCATTTCGCGGCAAGAACCTGCGCACCCGCGAGGTCGATGACTTCGATTTCAGCAAGGTCCGCCTGGCCTTCTTCGCCGCCGGCCCGGCCGTCACCCTGAGCTTCGCGCCCCGCGCGCAAGCCGCCGGTTGCGCAGTGATCGACCTCGCCGGTGCGTTGCCTGCCGACCAAGCCCCGGCCGTGGTGCCGGAAGCCAACCCACAGGTGCTGGACAACCTGAAAGCACCGCTGCAATTGCACAGCCCGAGTTCCGCCGCGGTAGCCCTGGCCGTGGTGCTGGCGCCGTTGAAAAACCTGATCAGCCTGGAGCGTGTGCACGTCACCGCCTGCCAGGCCATCTCCGCCCAGGGCCGCGAAGCCGTCAGCGAACTGGCCCGGCAAACCGCCGAGTTGCTCAATGCCCGTCCGCTGGAACCGCGCTTCTTCGACCGGCAAGTAGCCTTCAATCTGCTGCCTCAGGTCGGTGCCAGCGACGAGCAAGGTCATGGCCTGCTGGAGCGTCGTCTGGTGCGCGAGTTGCGCGAATTACTGGACCTGCCTTTACTCAGCATTTCAGTGACCTGCATTCAAGTCCCGGTGTTTTTCGGCGATAGCTACACTGTGACCTTGAACACGCGCGAGGCGGTGGATCTGCCTGCCGTGAATGCGGCGCTGGAAGCGGCTGAAAGTATCGAACTGGTGGAGGCGGGGGATTATCCGACGCCGGTGGGTGATGCCGTAGGCCAGGATGTGGTGTATGTGGGCCGCGTTCGCAGTGGTATCGACGAGGCGCAACAACTCAATCTCTGGCTGACAACCGATAACGTGCGCAAAGGCGCGGGTTTGAACGCCGTACAGGTGGCTGAATTGTTGATAAAAGACCTTGTGTAAAAGATACTTGGCGACACTTTGCACACTGAGCGTTAAATGCCGGAAATAACTTTGCTCCGGCATTTATCAACAGTTCGAACATGGCAGTGGTCATGTCGGTACCAAGCCTCAAGGCGGTTCTTCACTTCTTCTCGGTGCCCGGGGAAGTTTCAAACAAAGGATGAGGTCATGCTTCGAATTCGCAAACTGGTGTTAGCAATAGCCGCAGCGTCGGCGCTGTCTTCCGGTATGGCGCATGCCCTCGGGTTGGGCGAATTGACCCTCAAGTCGGCGCAGAACCAGCCGTTGGACGCCGAGATCGAACTGCTCGATGTACGTGACCTCACTGCCGCCGAGGTCAAGCCGAGCCTGGCGCCGGCAGAAGAATTCAGCAAGGCCGGCGTCGCACGCCAGACCTTCCTCAATGACCTGACCTTCACCCCGGTGATCAACCCGGCGGGCAAGAGTGTCCTGAAAGTGACCTCCAGCCAGCCGCTGCCAGAGCCGATGGTCAAATTCCTGGTCCAGGTGCTGTGGCCCCAAGGCCGTCTGCTGCGCGACTACAGCGTACTGATCGACCCATCCAAGTTTTCCCCTGAAGCCGCCAAGGCCGCCGGCGTGACCCCCGCGGTCAGCGCGCCGGGCAACTACACCACCATGCGCCGCGACACCTTGTGGGAAATTGCCTCGCGCGCGCGTCAGGGCGGCTCGGTGCACCAGACCATGCTGGCGATCCAGGCGCTCAACCCGGATGCCTTCATCAACGGCAACATCAACCAGCTCAAGACTGGCCAGGTCCTGCGCATGCCGGACCAGCAACAGATCCAGAACATTCCGCAGGGCCAGGCGGTAAAAGAAGTCAACGAGCAGTACGCCGCCTGGCGTCAGGGCCGTCGTCTTGGGCCGCAGGCGCGGCAACTGGATGCCACCCGGCGCAACACGGCGCAGCCCGCGCCGGCGCGTGTTGCCGAGCAGGACAACCTCAAGCTGGTCGCTCCCGCAGGCAAGGGTGCTGCCGGTGACAAGGCGTTGAGCGACAAACTGGCGACGACCCAGGAAAACCTCGACGCCAGCCGCCGCGAAGGCGACGAACTGAAAAGTCGCATGACCGATCTGCAGAGCCAACTGGACAAACTGCAGCGGCTGATCGAACTGAAAAACGACCAACTGGCCCGCCTCGAAGCCCAGAGTGGCATTCCTGTGCCAGCTCCGGCTCCTGCTCCGGCAGAAGCGGCGGTGGCGACCGCGCCGGTTATCGACGCCCAGTTGCAGCCGGCCCCGGCTGAACCTGTGGTCGCACCGGCACCCGCTGCGGTCGATACCGCGCCGGCTGACGCGGCCGCCAGCGAAGTCGCGCCGGAAAACAACGATAGCGGCCTGGACAGCATTCTCGGCAATCCGCTGCTGCTGGCGCTGATTGCCGGTTCTGCACTCCTGGCGTTGCTGCTGCTCCTGTTGCTGTTGGCGCGCAAGCGCAAGGCCCAGCAGGAAGCGGAAAAACACCTGCGCATGGCGCGCGCGCTGGCCGAGGAAACCGAACTCGGTCCAGACCTGGAACTGCCATCGAGCAGCTTCGAAGGCCTGGACATGGCGCCGCCGACCGTCAAGCTGGCCCCCGCCGTGGTCGCAGCCTCCGCCGCCGCGGCGACTGCCGCCGAGCAAGTCAGCGAGCCGCGTGTGGCGCCGGTCGCCGAGCCAGCGGTCGATCCACTGCTGGCAGAAGTCGATGAGAGCATCGCCAACGGCCGCCTGAACCACGCCGCCAACCTGCTGGAACCCGCAGTGGAGAAGGCGCCACAGCGTAGCGATCTGCGCCTGAAACTGATGGATGTCTATGCCCGCCAGGGTGACCGCGACGCGTTTGTCGGCCAGGAGCGGCAGTTGCAGGCCAATCCGCAGAACCTCGCCGCCGTCGACGGCCTCAAGAGCCAATATCCGGCCATGGTCACACTGGCCGCTGCCGGTGCGGTCGCGGCAACGGCGCTGGACGAAGAATTCGTTCAGGGGCTGCTGTCCGAAGAACCAAAACCGGAAGCCGACCTGCCCGGTGATGACGAGCTGGACAGCGCTTTTGACCTGAGCCTGGACGACCTGGACGGGCTGGAGCTGGAAACGCCGGCGGATATCGCCGCGGTCAAGGCCAGCGAAGCTGCTGCGCCGGAGCCGTCCCTCGACGATCTGGATTTCGACAGCCTGCTGCAAGACAACCCCGAAGCTCAGCCGGCACCCGCACCACAAGACGCCCCCGAGCCTGTTGCTGATCTGGACGACCTGGATTTCGACACGCTGCTGCAAGAGCAGACCGCAGCGCAGGCGGCTCCAGAGCCGGAACCAGAGCCTGAAGTCGCTCCGGCGTTGGATGACCTGGATTTCGACAGCCTGCTGCAGGAGCACACCGCAGCCCAGGCGCAGCCTGAAGTGGAAGTCGAGCCGGAGCCTGCTCCAGCGCTGGACGATCTGGATTTCGACAGCCTGCTGCAAGAACACACCGCCGCCCAGGCGCAGCCTGAAGCGCAAGTCGAGCCCGAGCCTGCCCCGGCGCTGGATGACCTGGACTTCGACAGCCTGCTGCAGGAGCACACTGCAGCGCAGGCGCAGCCAGAGCCGCAACCAGAACCTGAGCCGCAACCCGAACCACAAGCCGAGCCGGTAACCTCCGCGGCACTCGACGACATGGACTTCGATGCCCTGTTCGAAGACGCCGACAAGGCACTGGCGGCCCAGCCGGACGATCTGGCCGACTTCGATCTTGACGTTACCGACGATGCCCCGGTGACTGCGCCTGAAGCCAGGCCACCGCTGGATATCGAGGCGGAGCTGGCGGCATTCGACAACGACCTGGGCCTGGAAGCCGACCTGCCGGATCTCGATTTGCCGGAGGACTTCGACCTGTCCCTGCCGGGCGAGTCGGATGCGGCGGCGAAGAACTTTGCCGCGGAACTGGATGACGTCAACGCCGAGCTCGACAAGCTGTCGCAGAGCCTGGAGCAGCCGCCACTCGAGCCGCACTTCACCGCTGAAGATGCAGCGGCGTTGCCGGACGATGCGGAGTTCGACTACCTGTCCGGTGCCGACGAAGTGGCGACCAAGCTTGATCTCGCCCGTGCCTACATCGACATGGGTGACCATGACGGCGCCCGCGACATCCTCGACGAGGTCAACAAGGAGGGTGACCAGGCCCAGCGCCGCGAAGCCAACGAGCTGCGTTCGAAACTGGCCTGACCGTCCGCCCCGCAAGTCCAACGGCAGCCCGGGTGGCTGCCGTTGTCGTTATAATTCCCGCCATTGTGTAAATCGACAGGCTTTATCCTCTTGGAAATCATCGACAACTCGGCCGCCGAAATGGCGGCCGAAGGCTTTTTCAGAATCGCCCTGGGCGTGGAATACAAAGGCTCCCGCTATCGTGGCTGGCAGCGCCAAAGCAATGCTGTGAGTGTGCAGCAGACCCTTGAAGAAGCGCTGTCGAGGGTGGCCGATTCGCCGGTGGCGCTGCATTGCGCCGGGCGCACCGATGCCGGCGTGCATGCCTGCGGTCAGGTGGTGCATTTCGATACCCGCGCGGTGCGCAGTTCCAGAGCCTGGACCATGGGCGCCAATATCAATCTGCCCCATGACGTCAGCGTTTCCTGGGCGAAGGAGATGCCGGCGCATTTCCATGCCCGCTACAAGGCGTGTGCGCGGCGCTATCGCTACGTCATCTACAACGACGATATTCGCCCGGCGCACCTGGGTGATCAGGTCACCTGGAACCACCGGCCGCTGGATGTCGAGCGTATGGCCGAAGCCGCCGCTCAATTGGTCGGCACCCACGATTTCAGCGCCTTCCGCGCCGGCCAATGCCAGGCCAAGTCGCCGATCAAGACCCTTCACCACCTGCGCGTTACCCGCCACGGCAAGATGATCGTGCTGGATCTGCGCGCCAGTGCGTTTCTCCATCACATGGTGCGCAACATCGCTGGCGTACTGATGGCCATCGGTGCCGGCGAGCGCTCGCCGGAGTGGGCAGGGCAGGTGCTGACCAGCCTCGACCGGCGTGCTGGCGGCGTCACCGCGCATCCGTTCGGCCTGTATCTGGTGCAGGTCGAGTACCCGGAAGAGTTCGCCTTGCCCGCGCGTTTCATCGGTCCGCATTTCCTCACCGGTTTCGAGTCACTGGCGGCTGACGACCCGGCGGTCATTTGCTAACATCCGGGACTTTCGGGTTCAGTCGAGGTTCGCTGGCTATGTCTGCCGTTCGCAGCAAGATCTGCGGTATTACTCGCGTGGAAGACGCGCTGGCCGCGGCTGAAGCGGGGGCTGACGCCATTGGCCTGGTGTTCTACGCCAAGAGCCCGCGCGCGGTGAGCGTGCAGCAGGCGCGGGAAATCATCGCCGCCTTGCCGCCGTTCGTGACCACGGTGGGCCTGTTCGTCAACGCCAGCCGCTGCGAACTGAGCGAAATCCTCGAAGCCGTGCCGCTGGACCTGCTGCAATTCCACGGCGACGAAACCCCGGCCGATTGCGAGGGCTACAACCGTCCCTGGATCAAGGCGCTGCGGGTCCGCCCCGGTGATGACCTGGAGGCGAGCTGCAAGCTGTACGCCAGGGCCAGCGGCATTCTCCTCGACACCTACGTGGCCGGCGTGCCCGGCGGGACGGGCGAAGCCTTCGACTGGTCGCTGGTGCCGGATCGCCTGAGCAAGCCGATCATCCTCGCTGGCGGGCTGTCCCCGGACAACGTCGCTGCGGCCATCGCTCAGGTCCGGCCGTATGCGGTGGACGTCAGTGGTGGGGTAGAGCAGTCCAAGGGCATCAAGGATGCGGCGCGCATCGAAGCGTTCATCAACGCGGTGCGCCGCGGTTGAGGCGCTTCGATGTGACGGCTATCGGTGCCGCATCGTCCATAGCTTTCGCAGCCTATTGCTGCCTGACCAGGCCCGCGGGCCGGTCGAAATTGTCGGTCGGTGCCGTAGGCATCGCCCATACAGGTTGACGATGAGTCGCACTTCCTAAGGGCTTGCGCTGAATGCGCGCCACCGGATGCGGCTGATCTTCGCGACATACACGAATTGAAGCTCAAGGGCATACGCGCGACCCGGCACCCATTGCCTGCCGGCCGCCGCTACTGGAGAAATAAAGCATGAGCAACTGGTTAGTAGACAAACTGATCCCATCGATCATGCGTTCCGAGGTGAAGAAGAGTTCGGTTCCTGAAGGCCTGTGGCACAAGTGCCCGTCCTGCGAGGCCGTGCTGTATCGCCCGGAACTGGAAAAGACCCTGGACGTCTGCCCCAAGTGCAACCACCACATGCGTATCGGCGCCCGTGCGCGCCTGAACATCTTCCTCGATCCGGAAGGTCGTAACGAGCTGGGCGCCGACCTGGAACCAGTCGACCGCCTGAAATTCCGCGACGGCAAGAAGTACAAGGACCGCCTGGTCGCTGCACAGAAGCAGACCGGCGAAAAAGACGCCCTGATTTCCATGAGCGGTACCCTGTTGGGCATGCCGATCGTGGTCAGCGCCTTCGAGTTCTCCTTCATGGGCGGCTCGATGGGTGCCATCGTCGGTGAGCGCTTTGTTCGCGCCGCCAACTACGCGCTGGAAAACCGCTGCCCGATGGTCTGCTTCTCCGCTTCCGGCGGTGCGCGCATGCAGGAAGCGCTGATCTCCCTGATGCAGATGGCCAAGACCTCCGCCGCCCTGGCGCGCCTGCGTGAAGAAGGCATTCCGTTCATCTCCGTCCTGACCGACCCGGTCTACGGCGGCGTTTCTGCCAGCCTGGCGATGCTCGGCGACGTTATCGTCGGTGAGCCGAAAGCCCTGATCGGCTTTGCCGGCCCGCGCGTCATCGAGCAGACCGTGCGCGAAAAACTGCCGGAAGGCTTCCAGCGCAGCGAGTTCCTGCTGGAGCACGGCGCCATCGACATGATCGTTCACCGTCAGGAACTGCGTGCGCGCCTGGGTAACCTGCTGGCGCAGATGATGGGCCTGCCGACGCCGAAATTCGTGCCTTCGGCCATGGACGCGGTTGTCGTGCCACCGGCGCCTGCCACCGTATGACCCAACGTACCCTTGGCGACTGGCTCGCCTATCTCGAGCAATTGCACCCGTCGGCCATCGACATGGGCCTTGAACGTTCCCAGCAGGTTGCAGCACGGCTCGGGCTGGGCAAACCGGCGCCTCGGGTGGTGACCGTTACCGGCACCAATGGCAAGGGTTCCACCTGCGCCTTCATCGCTGCGCTGCTCAAGGCGCAGGGGCTGAAGGTCGGCGTCTATAGCTCGCCGCACCTGCTGCGCTACAACGAGCGGGTGCAGATCGATGGCCTCGAAGCCAGCGACGAGCAACTCTGCGAAGCCTTCGCCGCGGTGCAAGCCGCTCGCGGCGAAATCTCCCTGACCTACTTCGAAATGGGCACCCTGGCGGCGTTCTGGCTGTTCAGCCGTTCGGCGCTGGATGCGGTGGTCCTGGAAGTCGGCCTGGGCGGGCGGCTGGATGCGGTCAACCTGATCGACGCCGACCTCGCCGTGGTCACCAGCATCGGCGTCGATCATGCCGACTGGCTGGGCGACACCCGCGAATCAGTGGCCTTCGAGAAAGCCGGGATCTTCCGCCAGGGCAAGCCCGCGCTGTGCGGCGATCTCAATCCGCCGCAGCCGTTGCTGGACAAGGTTCGCGAGCTGAGTTGCCCGTTCTTCCTGCGCGGCCGTGACTTCGATCTGGCCAACACCGACCAGAACTGGCAGTGGCGGGGCGTTGACGCCCGTGGCGAGGTGGTCGAGCTGCGCGATCTGCCGTTGCTTGATTTGCCGATGGAAAACGCCGCGCTGGCCCTTCAGGCTTACCTGCTGCTCGACCTGCCGTGGGATGCCGGGCAGGTCGCCCAGGCGCTGGTCGATGCGCGTATCGTCGGCCGTCTCGACCGTCGCCAGTTCGTCTGGCAGGGCAAGCCGTTGAATATCCTGCTGGATGTCGGGCACAACCCGCATGCCGCGCAATACCTGGCCGAACGCCTGGCCTCGCGGCCGGTGGCGGGCAAGCGCCTGGCGGTGTTCGGCCTGCTGGCCGACAAGGACCTGCCGGGTGTGATCCAGCCGCTGTCCCGCCAGGTCGCGCACTGGGCGGTAACCGCCCTGGATACACCGCGCAGCCGTTCGGCGGCGCAGTTGCAGGCAGCACTGGAGAACCTTGGCGCTTCGGTGCAGTCTTACTCCAGCGTTGCACAGGCTCTGGAAGGGCAGTGCGAGCAGGCGACGGCGGATGATGAAATCCTGCTGTTCGGATCATTTTTCTGTGTTGGCGAGGCCCTGCAGTGGCTGAGCCGGCAGACCCAGGGGGAAGGGGCCAATGGCGGGGCTGGATAAAGTCATCAAGCAGCGGATGGTCGGTGCGCTGGTACTGGTGGCACTGGCGGTGATTTTTCTGCCGATGCTGTTCACCAAGGAAGACGAGTTGCGTCAGGTCCGTGTCGAAGCGCCGGAAGCCCCGGCGGTCCCGGCCTTGCCGCAGGTTCAGGTGGAGCCGGTGCAGGTCCCGGAACCCCAGGTGATCCCGGACAGCAGCGTCGCGGCCCAGCCGCAGACGCCACCGGCCACGCCGATCGCGCCAGCGCCTTCGACAGTGACGGTCACGGCCCCCACGCCGGAAGCCCCGGCCAAACCAGCGGCGCCTGCTCCGGTCAGCAAACCGGCGGCAACGCCCGCGCCAACCGTCGCCACGGCGCCAGCTCCTGCCAAGCCGGCCGCCCAGGCGCCGGCATCGACCAACAAGGTCGACGGCAATGGCTTGCCGGTCAGCTGGTCGGTGCAACTGGCCAGCCTGTCCAACCGCGCCGGCGCCGACAGCCTGCAGAAAACCCTGCGTAGCCAGGGCTATAACGCTTATATCCGCTCGTCCGACGGGATGAACCGGGTCTTCGTCGGGCCGGTGATCGAGCGTGCCGAAGCCGAGCGCCTGCGTGATGTCATCAGTCGCCAGCAGAAACTCAAGGGTTTCGTGGTGCGCTTCCAGCCAGAACGAAGCTGAACTCCGCCGTCCGGCCCTGTCCGGACGGCAAATCACCGCTTACCCCCGGCCCGCCGCTCTGGTAAAATGCGCCGCCTCAACTGTTTGCAGGCCGCACCGTGGCATTTACCTGGGTCGACTGGGCGATTCTCGCGATCGTCGCCATTTCTTCGCTGATCAGTCTCAAGCGCGGCTTCGTCAAGGAAGCCTTGTCACTGCTCACCTGGATCATCGCCGGCGCCGTCGCCTGGATGTTCGGGGGCGCCGCGTCGCAGTACCTCGAAAGCTATATCCAGACGCCCTCCGCCCGTGTGATTGCCGGGTGCGCCATTATTTTCGTCGCCACCCTGCTGGTGGGGGCAATGATCAACTTTCTCATCGGCGAACTGATTCGCGTCACCGGGTTGTCCGGGACCGATCGCTTCCTCGGCATGGCCTTTGGCGCCGCGCGGGGAGCCTTGCTGGTGGTGGTAGCGGTCGGGCTGCTGAGCCTGGGACCGGTACAACAGGATTCGTGGTGGCAAGAGTCGCGGCTCTTGCCCCAATTTCTATTGGTGGCTGACTGGTCGAAGAACCTCATTCTGGGGTTGACCAGCCAGTGGCTAGCCAGCGGGATCAGCGCACCGGCTGATCTGCCGTTCAAGGAGCAGCTCCTCGGCCCTAAAACGCCTTGAGTGCTGTTCAGTCCAGTTTCATTAAGTAGGGGTTGCGTCGCATGTGTGGCATCGTCGGTATCGTCGGTAAGTCGAACGTCAATCAGGCGCTGTATGACGCGCTAACGGTCCTCCAGCACCGCGGCCAGGACGCTGCCGGTATTGTTACCAGCCATGATGGCCGGTTATTCCTGCGCAAGGACAACGGTCTTGTCCGTGACGTCTTCCAGCAGCGCCATATGCAGCGCCTGGTCGGTCACATGGGCATTGGCCATGTGCGCTATCCAACCGCAGGCAGCTCGACCTCGGCCGAGGCCCAGCCGTTCTACGTCAACTCGCCATACGGCATCACCCTGGCGCACAACGGCAACCTGACCAACGTTGAACAGTTGGCCAAGGAGATCTACGAGTCGGACCTGCGTCACGTCAACACCAACTCCGATTCGGAAGTCCTGCTCAACGTCTTCGCCCATGAACTGGCGGTGCGTGGCAAGCTGCAGCCGACCGAGGAAGACGTGTTCGCCGCGGTCACCGACGTGCACAATCGTTGCGTCGGCGGTTACGCCGTGGTGGCGATGATCACCGGTTACGGCATCGTCGGCTTCCGCGACCCGAACGGCATCCGCCCGATCGTCTTCGGCCAGCGTCACACCGACGAAGGCGTCGAGTACATGATCGCCTCCGAGAGCGTCTCCCTGGACGTGCTCGGCTTCACCCTGATCCGCGACCTGGCGCCGGGCGAAGCGGTATACATCACCGAAGACGGCAAGCTGCACACCCGTCAGTGCGCGACCAATCCGAAACTCTCCCCGTGCATCTTCGAACACGTCTACCTGGCCCGTCCTGACTCGATCATCGACGGTGTGTCGGTGTACAAGGCGCGTCTGCGCATGGGCGAGAAGCTGGCCGAGAAGATCCAGCGCGAGCGTCCGGATCACGACATCGACGTGGTCATCCCGATTCCCGACACCAGCCGTACCGCCGCTCTCGAGCTGGCCAACCACCTGGGCGTCAAGTTCCGCGAAGGCTTCGTCAAGAACCGCTACATCGGCCGTACCTTCATCATGCCGGGCCAGGCTGCGCGGAAAAAATCCGTGCGCCAGAAGCTCAACGCCATCGAACTCGAGTTCCGTGGCAAGAACGTGATGCTGGTGGACGACTCCATCGTGCGCGGCACCACCTGCAAGCAGATCATCCAGATGGCCCGCGAAGCCGGCGCGAAGAACGTGTACTTCTGTTCCGCTGCCCCGGCCGTGCGTTTCCCCAACGTCTATGGCATCGACATGCCGAGCGCCCACGAACTGATCGCTCACAACCGCAGCACCCAGGATGTCGCCGACCTGATCGGCGCCGACTGGCTGGTCTACCAGGACCTGCCTGACCTGATCGAAGCGGTTGGCGGCGGCAAGATCAAGATCGAGCACTTCGACTGCGCGGTATTCGACGGCCAGTACGTCACCGGCGACGTCGACCAGGCATACCTGGACAAGATCGAGCAGGCCCGCAACGACCTGGCCAAGGTCAAGACCCAGGCGGTCAGCGCGATCATCGACCTCTACAACAACTGATATAGGGAGCAACGGCATGACACAGGAATGGGATGCCGGGCGCCTGGACAGCGACCTCGAAGGGGTCGCTTTCGATACGCTGGCGGTACGCGCCGGCCAGCATCGCACGCCGGAAGGTGAGCACAGCGATCCGCTGTTCTTCACCTCCAGCTACGTGTTCCGTACCGCGGCCGACGCCGCGGCGCGGTTCGCCGGCGAAGTTCCAGGCAACGTCTATTCGCGCTACACCAACCCGACCGTCCGGGCCTTCGAGGAGCGCATCGCCGCCCTGGAAAGCGCCGAGCAGGCGGTCGCCACCTCCACCGGCATGGCCGCGATCCTGTCCACGGTAATGGCGCTGTGCAGCGCCGGCGACCATGTGCTGGTCTCGCAGAGCGTGTTCGGTTCGACCATCAGCCTGTTCGAGAAGTACTTCAAGCGCTTCGGCGTGCAGGTCGATTACGTGCCGCTGGCGGACCTGTCCGCCTGGGAACAGGCGATCAAGGCGAACACTAAATTGCTGTTCGTCGAGTCGCCGTCCAACCCGCTGGCCGAACTGGTGGATATCGCCGCGCTGGCCGAGGTTGCCCACGCCAAGGGCGCCATGCTGGTGGTGGACAACTGCTTCAGCACCCCGGCGCTGCAACAGCCGTTGAAGCTGGGCGCGGACATCGTCGTGCACTCGGCGACCAAGTTCATCGACGGCCAGGGCCGTTGCATGGGCGGTGTGGTTGCCGGTCGCAGTGAGCAGATGAAAGAAGTGGTGGGCTTCCTGCGCACCGCGGGTCCGTCGCTGAGCCCGTTCAACGCCTGGATCTTCCTCAAGGGTCTCGAAACCCTGAGCCTGCGCATGCGCGCCCACTGCGCCAACGCACAGGCTCTGGCCGAGTGGCTGGAGCAGCAGGACGGCATCGAGAAGGTTCATTACGCCGGGCTGGAAAGCCATCCGCAGCACGAACTGGCCAAGCGCCAGATGACCGGCTTCGGTGCGGTAGTGAGCTTCGAGGTCAAGGATGGCAAGGCGGGCGCATGGCGCTTCATCGACGCTACCCGGTTGATCTCGATCACCGCCAACCTCGGTGACAGCAAGACCACCATCACCCACCCGGGCACTACCTCCCACGGCCGTCTGTCGCCGCAGGAACGTGAGGCCGCCGGTATCCGCGACAGCCTGATCCGCGTCGCCGTGGGTCTGGAAGACGTGGCCGACCTCAAGGCCGACCTCGCCCGTGGACTGGCTGCACTGTGATCGACTGGTCGGTTGCCGAGAGCAGCCATAATGGCCGCGTGGCGCTGGTTACCGGTGCCGCTCGCGGCATCGGCCTGGGCATCGCCGCGTGGTTGATCGCTGAAGGCTGGCAGGTCGTCCTGACCGACCTTGACCGCGTGCGCGGGGCCAAGGTCGCCAAGGTGCTGGGCGACAATGCCTGGTTCGTCGGCATGGATGTCGCCGACGAAAACCAGGTCACCGTCGGCGTTGCCGAAGTGCTCGGTCAGTTCGGCCGCCTCGATGCACTGGTGTGCAACGCGGCGATCGCCGATCCGCACAACACCACCCTGGAAAGCCTCAGCCTCCATCACTGGAATCGCGTCCTGGCGGTCAACCTGGGCGGCCCGATGTTGCTGGCCAAGCACTGTGCGCCGTATCTGCGCGCTCATTGCGGGGCCATCGTCAACCTGGTGTCGACCCGCGCGGGCCAGTCCGAACCCGATACCGAGGCCTATGCCGCGAGCAAGGGTGGGCTGCTGGCCCTTACCCATGCGCTGGCCATGAGCCTGGGCCCGGAGATTCGCGTCAACGCCGTCAGCCCTGGCTGGATCGATGCCCGTGATCCTTCTGTGCGCCGTGCCGAACCGTTGAGCGAGGCCGACCATGCGCAGCATCCGGCGGGCCGGGTAGGGACCGTGGAAGATGTGGCGTCGATGGTCTCGTGGCTGTTGTCGAAGAACGCGGGGTTCATCACCGGTCAGGAGTTCGTCGTCGACGGCGGCATGACCAAGAAAATGATCTACCAATAACAGTCAGCGAACGCCGGCTGTTTTCATGTTGCGGACGTTGAGGTGTGTGCTAGCACCGCAGGTTTGGGTGTGAAGCGGGGAACAGGTTTTTTGCCCTTTTTGAAAAAAAACTTCAATGGGGGTATTGACTTAGGTTCGGCACCTGCGTAAATTTCGCGGCCTCAGCGAAGCAAACGTAACAAGGCAACACAGGTTACGAATTGGGTGATTAGCTCAGCCGGGAGAGCATCTGCCTTACAAGCAGAGGGTCGGCGGTTCGATCCCGTCATCACCCACCACTTCCTGAGATGTTCCTGGCCCGGATCAATTCGAAAGAAGCGATCTACCAGAGAGGAACAGGACGCAAGTCCACACTGCGCAGCGGTAGTTCAGTCGGTTAGAATACCGGCCTGTCACGCCGGGGGTCGCGGGTTCGAGTCCCGTCCGCTGCGCCATTTTTCTCCAGATCGGTTTAACGACCGGTTTGAGGTCCGAAGGTCTCGAAGCCTTCAGGCCAGATCCCAGTTTCAAACGGACGAAAGTCTGTGAGATACGCAGCGGTAGTTCAGTCGGTTAGAATACCGGCCTGTCACGCCGGGGGTCGCGGGTTCGAGTCCCGTCCGCTGCGCCATACTCGCCTCGAGGCCCTTGAACTCCTCGAAGCAACGAAGAAAGCGACCTTAGGGTCGCTTTTTTCGTTTCTGTCGTTTCATTTTTTCAGCGCCAATGCCTCCCCCATCGCGGCTAACAGCCGCTCCTACAGGTTCCGCGTCAACCCACGGCGTAGCCCCTGCAATACGCCCCCAGTTGCGACTAATTATTTCCACCCCCCATCCGTTCTTTTTGGAGACAAGCCCGGCCGTTGTCATGGCCGGGGCGTGCATCCACAGGAAAACGATAAATGGGCATCGATCGCGAAGCACCCGGCCTGACTCTGTTCTGCCTGCCTTATTCCGGCGCCAGCGCCATGTGCTACAGCCCCTGGCGGCAGAAGCTGCCGGCCTGGCTGCGGGTGCGCCCGCTGGAGCTGCCTGGGCGTGGCATGCGCATGGATGAGCCGCTGCAGACCGACATGGTGGCGCTCGCCAATCACCTGGCCGACGAAATCGCCGTCGAACTGGACCGTCCCTACGCGCTGTTCGGCCATAGCCTCGGCGGCCTGCTGGCCTTCGAGCTGGCCCATGTCTTGCGCCAACGCGGCCTGCCGGCGCCGCTGGCGCTGTTCGCCTCGGCCACGGCAGGTCCGGCCCGGCGCGATGTCAGTGAATACGCCATCGAGAAAAGCGACACCGAACTGATCACTCGCCTGCGCGAGTTGGGTGGCACCAGTGAAAGCGTGATCGCCAACGAAGAACTGCTCGAACTGATCCTGCCGATCCTGCGCGCCGATTTCCTTCTCTGCGGCAGCTTCGCCTATGGCCGGCGCGAGCCGCTGGCGGTGCCGATCCATGTGTTTGGCGGCAAGCGCGACACGGTCAAGGTCGAGGAACTGCTCGACTGGCAGGAGGAGACCAGCACCGGTTTCTCCCTCGACATGTTCGAAGGCCATCACTTCTACCTGATCGACGAACAGGCCCACCTCCTGCGCCAGTTGCGCCGCTACGCCGACCAGCATCTGGCGCGCTGGCGCAACCGCAAGGCCCTGCAACCCGCCCGCGCGGCCGGTTGAGCAGCACTGCTGCACACGCGCCGGCCGCTGCGGGCGCGTTTTCTTTTCGATACCCCGACCCTTTTTTTGCCAAGCCGAATCTAGCAGGAACCCATCATGGATGCGTTTGAACTTCCAGCCACCCTGGCCCAGTCCCTCCAACGTCGCGCCGCACAGACGCCGGACAAACTGGCGCTGCGGTTTCTTTCCGACGAAAAGGACCAGGGCCTCGTGCTGACCTACCGTGACCTGGACCTGCGCGCGCGAACCATCGCGGCCGCCCTGCAGTCCCAGGCTGCACTGGGTGACCGGGCGATCCTGCTGTTTCCCAGTGGCCCGGACTATGTCGCGGCGTTCTACGGCTGCCTGTATGCCGGCGTGATCGCGGTGCCGGCCTATCCGCCGGAGTCCAATCGCCGTCACCACCAGGAGCGCCTGCTGTCGATCATCGCCGACGCCGAGCCGAGCCTGGTGCTGACCGCCTCGGCCCTGCGCGAGAGCCTGCTGGAAGTGGCGGAACTGGCGGCCGATGGCGCCCCGGCGTTGCTGTGCGTCGACACCCTGGACAGCGCCCGCGCCGACGCCTGGCAAGCGCCGGAACTGACTGGCGAGCACATCGCATTTTTGCAATACACCTCCGGCTCCACCGCGCTGCCGAAAGGCGTGCAGGTCAGCCACGGCAACCTGGTGGCCAACGAAAAACTGATTCGCCACGGCTTCGGCATCGACCTCAACCCGGACGACGTGATCGTCAGCTGGCTGCCGCTGTACCACGACATGGGCCTGATCGGCGGCCTGCTGCAACCGATCTTCAGCGGTGTGCCCTGCGTACTCATGGCTCCGGCCTACTTCCTCAGCCGGCCACTGCGCTGGCTGGAAGCGATCAGCGACTACAAGGGCACCATCAGCGGTGGCCCGGACTTCGCCTACCAGCTCTGCGCCGCGCGGGTCAGCGATTCGGCGCTGGCCCGGCTCGACCTGAGCGGCTGGCGCGTGGCGTACTCCGGTTCCGAGCCGATCCGCCTGGACAGCCTGGACGCCTTCGCCGAGAAATTCGCCGGTTGCGGTTTCGACGCCAGCAGCTTCTTCGCCTCCTATGGCCTGGCCGAGGCGACCCTGTTCGTCGCGGGCGGCAAGCGTGGCCAGGGCATTCCGCACCTGCGTCTGGACGAGCAGGCGCTGGCGCGCAATACCGCCGAGCCGGGGCAGGGCAGCCCGGTGATGAGCTGCGGCACCAGCCAACCGGAGCACGGCGTGCTGATCGCCGATCCGCAAAGCCTGGCGGAACTGGGCGAAAACCAGGTCGGCGAAGTCTGGGCCTGTGGCCCGAGCATCGCCCACGGCTACTGGCGCAACCCCGAGGCCACGGCCAAGACCTTCGTCCAGCATGCCGGCCAGACCTGGCTGCGCACCGGTGACCTGGGCTTCATCCGCGATGGCGAGCTGTACATCACCGGCCGCCTGAAAGACATGCTGATCGTCCGCGGCCAGAATATTTATCCACAGGACATCGAACAGACCATCGAGCGTGAAGTGGACGTGGTGCGCAAGAGCCGCATCGCTGCGTTCGCGGTCACCCAGGACGGTGTCGAGGGTATCGGCATCGCCGCCGAAATCGGCCGCAGCGTGCAGAAAAGCGTGCCTGCCGACGAACTGATCAAGCGCCTGCGCCATGCCGTGGCCGACGCCTTCCAGCAGGCCCCGAGCGTGGTGGTGCTACTCAATCCCGGCGCCTTGCCGAAGACCTCCAGCGGCAAGCTGCAACGTTCCGCCTGCCGCACCCGCCTGGCCGATGGCAGCCTCGACAGCTACGCGGTGTTCCCGCAGCAGGCCGGCGCGGTCAAGGCCAGTGACGCGCTGCTGGCGCAGTCCAACCTGCAGGAACTGGTGGCCCGTACCTGGCGCGAGCACCTGCAGGTCGAGGATGTCGCCGCCGACGATCACTTCTTCCTGCTGGGCGGCAACTCCATCGTCGCGACGCAAGTGGTCGCCAGCCTGCGCGAAGGGCTGGGCATCGAGCTGAACCTGCGCCTGCTGTTCGAGGCGCCGACCCTGGAAGGTTTCGTTGCCGCCATCGAAGGCGTGCAGTCCAGTGCCCAGGCCCAGGACGGCATCGTCCGCCTGGCCGGCGACGAAGGGCTGCCGCAATCCCTGGCGCAAAACCGCCTGTGGTTCACCTGGCAACTCGATCCGCACAGCAGCGCCTACAACATTCCCGCCGGCCTGAACCTGCGCGGCGAACTGGACGAAGACGCACTGCGTACGGCCTTCCAGCATCTGGTGGAACGCCATGAATCGCTGCGCACGCGCTTCTACGAAGAAGACGGCGTGGCCTTGCAGCGGATCGACGCCGCGAGCCCGCTGGCGATCTCGCGTATCGACCTCAGCGAGCTTGATGACGATGAACGCCGTGCCCGTGCCCTGGCGATCCGCGAGGAGCAGGCGCGTCTGCCGTTCGACCTGGAAAACGGCCCGCTGCTCCGGGTGCAACTCGTGTGCCTGGACGAGCAGGAGCACCAACTGCTGGTGACCCTGCACCACATCATCGCTGACGGCTGGTCGCTGAACGTGCTGATCGACGAGTTCTCGCGCCTCTATGCCGCCGCCGTGCAGGACCAGCCTCTGGCGCTGGAGCCGCTGCCGGTGCGTTACGCCGATTACGGCCAGTGGCAGCGCGAATGGCTGGCCCGGGGTGAAGCCCAGCGCCAACTGGATTACTGGAAAGCGCAACTGGGCGATGAGCAACCGAGCCTGAACCTCGCCACTGACCATCCGCGTTCCGCCCGTCAGCAACACAGCGCCGCGCGCTACAGCCTGCGCCTGAGCGCCGAGCTGAGCAGCGCGGTGAAAGCGGCGGCGCAACACAATCAATCGACGCCGTTCATGCTGCTGCTGGCCGGTTTCCAGAGCCTGCTGCACCGCTACAGCGGGCAGACCGATATCCGCGTCGGCGTTCCCGGCGCCAACCGTCCGCGCCTGGAAACCCAGGGCTTGATCGGCTTCTTCATCAACACCCTGGTGCTGCGCGCTGAACTGGATGCACGGCTGCCGTTCGCGCAACTGTTGGCCCGCACCCGCCAGACCGCGCTGGAGGCCCAGGCCAATCAGGACCTGCCGTTCGACCAACTGGTCGAAGCCTTCCCGCAGGCCCGCGAACAGGGCCTGTTCCAAGTTATGTTCAACCACCAGCAGCGCGACCTGAGCGCGCTGCGTCGCTTGCCGGGGCTGCTGGCCGACGAGCTGCCGTGGCACAGCCGCGAAGCCAAGTTCGACCTGCAACTGCACAGCGAAGAGGACCGCAACGGGCGCATCAGCCTGTCGTTCGACTACGCCGACGAATTGTTCGAGCGGGCGACCATCGTCCGCCTCTCCGCGCATTACGTGCGTCTGCTGACCCAGGTCAGCGCCGACGCCGATACCGCCCTCGGCGACCTGCACCTGCTGGACGCCGCCGAGGTGGCCCGTCAGCAAGACTGGAGCGTCGCCCCCTGCGCCCCGGCCAGCCGCTGGCTGCCGGAGTTGCTCAATGAACAGGCCCAACGCAGCCCCGAGCGCACCGCGCTGGTGTGGGACGGCGGCAGCCTCGACTTTGCCGGCCTGCACGTTCAGGCCAACCGCCTGGCCAACTACCTGCGCGACAAGGGCGTCGGCCCGGATGTGAAAGTCGCGATCGCCGTGGAGCGCTCGCCGCAACTGCTGGTCGGCCTGCTGGCGATCATCAAGGCCGGTGGCGCCTACGTGCCGTTGGACCCGGATTACCCGAGCGAGCGCCTGGCCTACATGTTGGCCGACAGCGGCGTGTCGTTGCTGCTGACCCAGAGCCACCTGCTCGGCGACCTGCCGAGCGCCGAGGGCGTCAGCGCCATCGCCCTGGACACCCTCAAGCTGGACAACTGGCCGAGCCACGCGCCGGGCCTGCATGTGCACGGCGACAACCTCGCCTACGTGATTTACACCTCCGGTTCCACCGGCCAACCGAAAGGCGTCGGCAACACCCACGCGGCCCTGGCCGAGCGCCTGCAATGGATGCAGGCCACGTATCAGTTGAACGAAACCGACGTGCTGATGCAGAAGGCGCCGATCAGCTTCGACGTGTCGGTGTGGGAGTGCTTCTGGCCGCTGATCACCGGCTGCACGCTGGTCATCGCCGGCCCCGGCGAACACCGCGATCCGCACCGCATCGCCCAGCTTGTCCGACAGCATGCGGTGACCACGCTGCACTTCGTGCCGCCGCTGCTGCAACTGTTCATCGACGAGCCGCTGACCGCTGGCTGCGACAGCCTGCGCCGGGTGTTCTCCGGTGGCGAGGCGCTGCCCGCCGAGTTGCGCAACCGCGTGCTGGCGCAACTGCCCAACGCGCAATTGCACAACCGCTATGGCCCGACCGAAACCGCGATCAACGTCACCCACTGGCACTGCCAGGCCAGCGACGGCGCGCGTTCGCCGATCGGCCGGCCGCTGGGCAACGTGATTTGCCGCGTCCTCGATGGCGAACTGAACGCCCAGCCTGATGGCGTGGCCGGCGAGCTGTGCATCGGTGGCATCGGCCTGGCCCGGGGTTACCTGGGCCGCGCGGCAATGACCGCCGAACGCTTCGTGCCGGATGCCGCCGGCGAGCCGGGTGCGCGCCTGTACCGCACCGGCGACCGCGTGCGCTGGGCCGCCGATGGCGCGCTGGAGTATTTCGGCCGTCTCGACCATCAGGTGAAGCTGCGCGGTTTCCGCGTCGAACCGCAGGAAATCGAAGCCCGCTTGCTGGCGCTGGCGGGCGTCGGCCAGGCCGCGGTGCTGGTCCGCGAGACCGTCGCCGGCCCGCAACTGGTGGGCTACTTCACCGCCGAGGCGAGCGAGGAGGGCGAGGCCGCGCAAGTGGCGCGGCTCAAGGCCGAACTGGCGCTGGAGCTGCCGGAATACATGGTGCCGGCGCAACTGATGCGCCTCGACGTCATGCCCCTCGGCCCGAGCGGCAAGCTGGATCGCCGCGCCCTGCCGGAACCGCAATGGCAATCCCGCGAGCACATCGAGCCGCAAACCGAGCTGGAACAGCGCATCGCCGCGATCTGGCGCGACGTGTTGGGCGTGCCGCGCATCGGTCTTGCCGATGACTTCTTCGAACTCGGCGGCCACTCGCTGCTGGCGACTCAGATCATTTCCCGCGTGCGGCAAAGCTGCGACGTCGAGCTGCCGTTGCGGGTGCTGTTCGAGCACCGCGAGCTGGGCGATTTCGCCGCCCGTGTCGCGGCGCTGCATGCCGCCGGCGAGCGCAACAGCCAGCAGCCGATCGGCCAGGTCGATCGTCGCCAGGCGGTGCCGCTGTCCTATTCGCAGCAACGCATGTGGTTCCTCTGGCAGATGGAGCCGGACAGCCCGGCGTACAACGTCGGCGGCATGGCGCGCCTGAGCGGCGCGTTCGATATCGGCTGCTTCGAGGCCGCGTTGCAGGCGCTGATCCTGCGCCACGAAACCCTGCGCACCACCTTCCCGAGCGTCAACGGCGTGGCCTGCCAGAAGGTCTCCGACGAGACCGGCGTCGCCATGCAATGGCTGGATCTCTCGGCGCTGCCGGCCGCCGAACGCGAGGTGCGCCTGCACGCCTTCGCCGACAGCGAAGCGCACACGCCGTTCGACCTGGAGACCGGCCCGCTGCTGCGCGCCTGCCTGGTCAAGGCCGGCGAGCAGGAGCACTACTTTGTCCTGACCCTGCACCACATCGTCACCGAAGGCTGGGCGATGGACATCTTCGCCCGCGAACTGGGCCTGCTCTACGAAGCCTTCCTCGACGGCAAGCCATCGCCGCTGCAACCGCTGGCGGTGCAGTACCTCGACTACAGCGTGTGGCAGCGTCAGTGGCTGGAGTCCGGCGAGCGCCAGCGTCAACTGGACTACTGGACCGCGCAACTGGGCAAGGAGCATCCGCTGCTGGAATTGCCCGGCGACCGTCCGCGTCCCGCGGTGCAGAGCCACCAGGGCGAGCTGTTCCGCTTCGACCTCGCCGATGACTTGGCCGGCCGCGTGCGTGCCTTCAACGCGAAAAACGGCCTGACCCTGTTCATGACCATGACCGCCGCCCTGGCGGTGCTGCTCTACCGCTACAGCGGCCAGACCGACCTGCGCATCGGCGCGCCGGTGGCCAACCGTATCCGCCCGGAAAGCGAAGGGCTGATCGGCGCCTTCCTCAACACCCAGGTGCTGCGCGTGCAGCTCGACGGGCAGATGAGCGTCGGCGAGCTGTTCGAACAGGTCCGCCACACCGTGATCGAAGGCCAGTCGCACCAGGACCTGCCATTCGACCATCTGGTGGAAGCCCTGCAACCGCCGCGCAGCGCTGCCTGGAACCCGCTGTTCCAGGTGATGTGCAACGTGCAGCGCTGGGAATTCCAGCAGAGCCGCGAGCTGGCGGGCATGACCGTGGAATACCTGGTCAACGACGCCCGGGCGACCAAGTTCGACCTCAACCTGGAAGTCACCGAGCTGGATCACCGCCTCGGTTGCTGCCTGACGTACAGCACCGACCTCTTCGATGAGCCGCGCATCGCGCGCATGGCCGGGCACTGGCGCAACCTGCTGCAAGCGCTGCTGGATAACCCGCAACAACGCCTCGGCGAGTTGCCGCTGCTGGATGACAGCGAACGCCAGGGCCTGCTCGACAGCCTCGGCGCCGAGCCGGGCGAGCAGCGTCTGGACCAGTGCATTCACAGCCTGTTCAGCCAGCGCGTGCGCGCCAACCCCGAGGCCGGCGCGCTGACCTTCCGTGGCCAGACCCTGAGCTACGGCGAGCTGGATGCCCAGGTCAACCGCCTGGCCTGGATGCTGCGCGAGCGTGGCGTCGGCCCGCAGGTGCGGGTCGGCCTGGCGCTGGAGCGGTCGCTGGAAATGGTCATCGGCCTGCTGGCGATCCTCAAGGCCGGCGGCGCCTACGTGCCGCTCGACCCGGAATACCCGCTGGAACGCCTGCAATACATGATCAAGGACAGCGGCGTGCGCCTGCTGCTCAGCGACGCGACCTTGCTCGACGCCTTGGGCGAGCTGCCCGAAGGCGTGGCGCGCTGGAGCCTGGAAGAGGACCTGGCGAAACTGGCCGGCTACCCGGATAGCGAGCCGCCGTTCATCAGCCTGCCGCAGCATCAGGCGTACCTGATCTATACCTCCGGATCCACCGGCTTGCCGAAAGGCGTGGTGGTCAGCCATGGCGAAATCGCCATGCACTGCCAGGCGGTGATCAAGCGCTTCGATATGCGCCCGGACGACTGCGAGCTGCATTTCTATTCGATCAACTTCGACGCCGCCACCGAGCGCCTGCTGGTGCCCTTGCTGACCGGTTCACGGTTGGTGCTGCGCGCCCAGGGCCAATGGGATGCCGAGGAAATCTGCACGCTGATCCGCGAGCAGGGCGTGACCATCCTCGGTTTCACCCCGAGCTACGGCAGCCAGTTGGCGCAGTGGCTGGCGACCCAGCAACAGCGTCTGCCGGTGCGCATGTGCATCACCGGTGGCGAGGCGCTGACCGGCGAGCACCTGCAACGGATTCGCGCGGCCTTCGCCCCGGCACTGTTCTTCAACGCCTACGGTCCGACCGAAACCGTGGTCATGCCGCTGGCCTGCCTGTCGCCGGCCGAGCTGGACGAGGGCCAGGCCAGCGTGCCGATCGGCAGCGTGGTGGGCGCGCGGGTGGCGTACATCCTCGACACTGACCTCGCGCTGGTGCCGCAAGGCGCCACCGGTGAGCTGTACGTCGGCGGCGCCGGCCTCGCGGTCGGCTATCACGAACGGGCGGGGCTGACCGCCGAGCGCTTCGTCGCCGACCCGTTCGCCACCGATGGCGGTCGTCTGTACCGCACCGGTGACCTGGTGCGCCAGCGCGCCGATGGTCAGGTGGAATACATCGGCCGGGTCGACCATCAGGTGAAGATCCGCGGTTTCCGTATCGAACTGGGCGAAATCGAAACCCGCCTGCTGGACCACCCGGCCATCCGCGAAGCGGTGGTGCTGGCGCTGGAAACGCCGGCGGGCAAACAACTGGCCGGCTATCTGGTCAGCGACGTCGCTAATCAGAACGAGGCGCAACAGGCGCACCTGCGCGAGGCGCTGAAAACCGCCCTCAAGGCGCAACTGCCGGACTACATGGTGCCGACCCACCTGATCCTGCTCGACGCCATGCCGCTGACCGCCAACGGCAAGCTCGACCGCCGCGCCTTGCCGGCGCCGGACCCGGAGTTGAACCGTCAGCATTACGTGGCGCCGAGCAGCGAGCTGGAACTGACCCTGGCGCGGATCTGGGGCGAAGTCCTCAACGTCGCCCAGGTCGGCCTCAACGACAACTTCTTCGAACTGGGCGGCGACTCGATCCTGTCGATCCAGGTGGTCAGCCGTGCCCGTGCGGCCGGCATTCACTTCAGCCCCCGCGACCTGTTCCAGCACCAGACCGTGCAGAGCCTCGCTGCGGTGGCTACCACGCAAGAACGGGTCAGCGCCGAACAGGGCCTCCTCAGCGGTACCTCGGGCCTTACGCCGATCCAGCACTGGTTCTTCGACACCCCGATTACCAACCGCCAACACTGGAACCAGGCGGTGCTGCTGGAACCGACCCTCACCCTGCACGCCGCGCTGCTGGAACAGGCACTGAACGCCGTGCAGCACCAGCACGACGCCCTGCGCCTGCGCTTCAGCGAGCGTGACGGACAGTGGCAGGCGCAGTTCAGCGAGAACGCGGGCGATAGCCTGTTGCGGGTGGCGCAGGTCAGCGACATGACCCAGTGCGCCGACCTGTTCGACGACGCCCAGCGCAGCCTCGACCTCGCGCACGGTCCGCTGCTGCGCGCCTTGCTGGTGGACGGCCCGCAAGGGCAGCAACGCCTGCTGCTGGCGATCCATCACCTGGTGGTGGACGGCGTGTCCTGGCGCGTGCTGCTGGAAGACCTGCAAACCGCCTATCGCCAGTTGCAAGTCGGCGAGGCCGTGCAACTGCCGGCCAAGACCAGCGCGATGCGTGACTGGGCGGCACGCCTGCACACCTACGCGGCGAGCGAATCGCTGCGCGAAGAACGCGACTGGTGGCAAGCGCAACTGGCGGGCGCCGCCCAGCAACTGCCGGACACCGACCTCAATGGCGGCCAGCAGAACCTGCACGCCGCCACCGTCAGCGTGCGCCTGGACGCCCAGCGCACCCGTCAGCTACTGCAAGACGCCCCGGCGGCGTACCGCACGCAGATCAACGACCTGCTGCTGACCGCCCTGGCCCGTGTGCTGTGCCAGTGGACCGGGCAGGCGTCGGCGCTGGTCCAGCTCGAAGGCCACGGCCGCGAAACCCTGTTCGACGAGATCGACCTGACCCGCAGCGTCGGCTGGTTCACCAGCGCCTATCCGCTGCGCCTGACCCCGGTGGCGAACGACGCCGCCGCGTCGATCAAGGCGATCAAAGAACAACTGCGCCAAGTGCCGCACAAGGGCCTCGGCTACGGCGTGCTGCGCTACCTCGGCGACGACGCCAGCCGTGCGGCGCTGCAGGCGCTGCCGCTGGCGCCGGTCACCTTCAACTACCTCGGCCAGTTCGACCAGAGCTTTGCCAGCGACGGGCTGTTCCGTCCGCTGGAAGAATCCGCCGGCACCGCCCATGACCCGCACGCGCCGTTGCCCAACGAACTGAGCATCGACGCCCAGGTTTACGCCGGCGAACTGGTGCTGCGCTGGACCTTCAGTGGCGAGCGCCATCAGGTCGCGATCATCGACAACCTGGCCACTGCCTACCTGGCGCAGTTGCAGGCGCTGGTCGAGCACTGCGTCACCGAAGGCAATGGCGGCCTGACGCCGTCGGACTTCCCGCTGGCCAGCCTGACCCAGGCACAACTCGACGCGCTGCCGGTGCCGGCGGCGCGGATCGAGGACGTCTATCCGCTGACCCCGATGCAGGAGGGCATGCTCCTGCACACCCTGCTGGAACCGGGCACCGGCCTGTACTACATGCAGGACCGCTACCGCATCAACAGCGACCTCGACCCCGAGCGTTTCGCCCACGCCTGGCAGGCCGTGGTCGCCCGTCATGAAGCGCTGCGCGCATCGTTCTGCTGGGACGTCGGGCAGACCATGCTGCAGGTTATCCACAAGCCGGGCGACACCGCCGTCGAATACCTCGACTGGCGCGAGGTGCCGGCGGATGAACAGGAGCCGCGCCTGCAAGCGCTGCACAAGCGCGAGCGCGAGGCCGGTTTCGATCTGCTGCGGCAGGCGCCGTTCCACCTGCGGCTGATCCGCGTCGGCGAGGCGAACTACTGGTTCATGATGAGCAACCACCACATCCTGATCGATGCCTGGTGCCGTTCGCTGCTGATGAACGACTTCTTCGATATCTACATGGCCCTCGGCGAGGGCCGCGACGCGCAACTGCCGCCGCCGCCGCGCTACCGCGACTACATCGGCTGGCTGCAACAGCGTGGCCTGGAACAGGCGCGCACCTGGTGGCGCGACAACCTGCGCGGCTTCGAGCGGCCGACGCCGATCCCGAGCGACCGGCCGTACCTGCGCGAGCACGCCAGCGAGCACGGCGGCATGATCGTCGGCGACGTCTACACCCGTCTCGAGGTGAAGGACGGCGCCCGCCTGCGCGAACTGGCCCAGCAGCATCAACTGACCGTCAACACCTTCGCCCAGGCGGCGTGGGCCCTGACCCTGCGGCGCATGAGCGGCGACCGTGACGTGCTGTTCGGCGTCACCGTGGCCGGACGTCCGGTAGACATGCCGCAGATGCAGCGCACCGTCGGCCTGTTCATCAACACCATTGCCCTGCGCGTCGGCCTGCCGCGCGACGGCCAGCGGCAGAGCGTGCGCCAGTGGCTGAGCGGCTTGCTGGACAGCAACATGGAGCTGCGCGAGTACGAATACCTGCCGCTGGTGAACATTCAGGAAAACAGCGAACTGCCCAAGGGCATGCCGCTGTTCGACAGCCTGTTCGTGTTCGAGAACGCCCCGGTGGAAGTCTCGGTGCTGGACCGTGCGCAAAGCCTCAACGCCACATCGGATTCCGGCCGGACCCACACCAACTACCCGCTGACGGCCGTCTGCTACCCGGGCGACGACCTCGGCCTGCATCTGTCCTACGACCAGCGTTACTTCGACGAGTCCACCGTTAACGGCATACTCGCCGAGTTCAAGCGCCTGCTGCTGGCGCTGGTGGAAGGCTTCCATGGCGATATGGCCGAGTTGCCGCTGCTGGGCGAGGCCGAGCGCGAATTCCTGGTCAACGGCTGCAATCAGAGCGCCCACGACTACCCGCTGGAGCGCAGTTATGTGGCGCTGTTCGAAGAACAGGTCGCCGCGCATCCCGAACGCATCGCTGTCTCGTGCCTTGAGCGTCAGGACAGCTACGCCGAACTGAACGCCGCCGCCAACCGTCTGGGTCATGCCCTGATCGCGGCGGGCGTTGGCTTCGACCAACCCATCGCCCTGCTGGCCGAGCGCGGCCCGGACCTGCTGGGCATGATCGTCGGCAGCTTCAAGGCTGGCGCAGGTTATCTGCCGCTGGACCCGGCGTTGCCGAATCCGCGTTTGAGCGGCGTGATCGCGCAGAGCGGTGCGCCGGTGCTGGTGTGCAGCGCCGAGTGCGAGGCGCAGGCCCGCGAACTGTTGGCCGCGCTGGAAAGCCCGGTGCACCTGCTGGTCTGGGAACAGGTCCAGCAGAGCGGGGTGTCTGTGGATAACCCGGGCCGCTACAGCGCCCCGGACAATCTCGCTTATGTGATCTTCACCTCCGGCTCCACCGGCCTGCCGAAAGGCGTGATGGTCGAGCAGCGCGGCATGCTCAACAACCAGTTGAGCAAGGTGCCGTATCTGGATTTGAGCGACGCCGATGTGATCGCGCAAACCGCGTCGCAGAGCTTCGATATTTCCGTCTGGCAGTTCCTCGCCGCGCCGCTGTTCGGGGCCCGCGTGGATATCGTGCCGAACGACATCGCCCGCGATCCGCAGGCGCTGCTGGCCCACGTTGAGGCGCAAGGCATCAGCGTGCTGGAAAGCGTGCCGTCGCTGATTCAGGGCTTGCTGGCCGAAGAGCGGGTTTCCCTCGACGGCCTGCGCTGGATGCTGCCGACCGGCGAAGCCATGCCGCCTGAACTGGCTCGCCAGTGGCTGCAACGTTATCCACAGATCGGCCTCGTCAACGCCTACGGCCCGGCCGAGTGCTCGGACGACGTGGCGTTCTTCCGCGTCGATCTGGATTCCACGCAAAGCACTTACTTGCCGATCGGCACGCCGACCGACAACAACCTGATCTACCTGTTGGACGACGCGCTGGAGCTGGTGCCGCTGGGCGCTGTGGGCGAATTGTGCGTGGCCGGCACCGGTGTTGGCCGTGGCTATGTCGCCGACCCGCGTCGCACCACCCCGGTGTTCGTGCCGAACCCGTTCGGCGCGCCGGGGGAGCGGCTCTACCGCACCGGTGACCTGGCGCGCCGCCGCGCCGATGGTGTCCTCGAATACGTCGGCCGCGCCGACCATCAAGTGAAGATCCGTGGCTACCGTATCGAACTGGGCGAGATCGAAACCCGCCTGCAAGAGCATCCGGCGATCCGCGAAGCGGTGGTGCTGGATATCGACGGCCCACAGGGCAAGCAGCTTGCGGCCTACGTGACTACGAAAGTGGCGAGCGATGCCGAGGCGCTGCGTGAAGAGCTGAAAACCGCACTGAAAGCCAGCCTGCCGGACTACATGGTGCCGACCCACTTCGTGCTGTTGGCGGCGATGCCGTTGACGCCGAACGGCAAGCTCGACCGCAAGGCGCTGCCGAAGCCGGACACCACCCTGTCGCAAACCGCCTATGTGGCGCCGGTCACTGAACTTGAACAACAACTGGCCGCCATCTGGGCCGAGGTGCTGAAGATCGAGCGCGTCGGCCTCGATGACAGCTTCTTCGAACTGGGCGGCCATTCGCTGCTGGCGACCCAGGTCATCTCCCGCGTGCGCCAGGCCCTGAAGATCGAGCTGTCGTTGCGCAGCCTGTTCGAAGCCAAGGACCTGCGCGGTTTTGCCCGCCAAGTCGAGCAAGGTGAAAGCAGCAAGCTGCAAGCCATCGGCAAGGCTGACCGCGGCCAGCCGCTGGCGCTTTCGTACGCTCAGCAACGGCAGTGGTTCCTCTGGCAACTGGAGCCGCAGAGCGCGGCGTACAACATGCCGGCGGCGCTGCGCCTGAAGGGCGCGCTGGATATCGCCGCGCTGGAACTGGCCTTCGAAACCCTGATCGGCCGCCACGAAACCCTGCGCACCACCTTCCGCCAGGACGGCAGCCAGGCCGTGCAGGTCATCCACGGGGCGGCGCCGTTCGTGCTGGCGCTGGAGCAACTGCCGGACTCGCCACTGCCGCGAGACGAACAGGTGCGCCTGTTTATCGAGGACGAAACCCTGCGGCCGTTCGACCTGGAACAGGGCCCACTGCTGCGGGTGCGCTTGCTGCACTTGGGCGAGAACGAGCATGTGCTGGTGTTGGTCCAGCACCATATCGTCACCGACGGCTGGTCGATGCCGATCATGGTCGATGAGCTGATGCGCCTGTACGCCGGCTACAGCCAGGGCGAGGACGTCGCGTTGGCGCCACTGCCGATCCAGTACGCCGACTACGCCTTGTGGCAGCGCACCTGGATGGATGCGGGCGAGAAGGACCGGCAACTGGCCTACTGGACCGCGCAACTGGGCGGCGAACAACCGGTGCTGGAACTGCCGACAGACCATCCGCGTCCGCCGGTGCAGAGCACCGAGGGTGCGCAACTGCACCTGGAACTGGACGTCGAACTGGCCGCGCGCCTGAAAGGGCTGGCGCAGGCGCAGGGCGTGACCCTGTTCATGCTCCTGCTGGCTTCGTTGCAGACCTTGCTGCACCGCTATTCGGGCCTGGGCGATGTGCGTGTCGGCGTGCCGATCGCCAACCGCAACCGCGCCGAAACCGAAGGCCTGATCGGCTTCTTCGTCAACACCCAGGTGCTCAAGGCCGAGGTGGATTCGCAGACCACCGTTGCCGCGCTGCTGCAACAGGTCAAGCGTCATGCCTTGCAGGCCCAGGCCCATCAGGACCTGCCGTTCGAGCAACTGGTGGAAGCGCTGCAACCCCAGCGCGACCTGAGCCGCAGCCCGCTGTTCCAGGTGATGTACAACCACCAGAACGAGGCGCCGCAACTGGTGCGCGAGCTGGCCGGGCTGACCCTGCAAGGGGTGACCTCGGAGAAGCAAACCGCGCAGTTCGACCTGATGCTCAACACCGTCGAACAGGACAACGGCCTCAGCGCGTCGCTGACCTACGCCACCGCGCTGTTCGAAGCGGACACCATCGCGCGCATGGCCGAGCATTGGCAGAACCTGCTGCGGGGCATGGTTGCCGATGCGCAGCAGCGTATCGGTGAGCTGCCGCTGCTGGGCGATGCCGAGCAGCAGCACATCCTGCGCGACTGGAACGCCACCGCCGCCGGGTTCCCGAGCGAGGCGTGCATCCAGAGCCTGATCGAGGCGCAGGTCGTCGCGACGCCGGACGCTCCGGCGCTGGTGTTTGCCGGTGAAGAACTGAGCTACGCCGAGGTCAACCGCCGCGCCAACCAACTCGCTCACAAGCTGCGCGAACTGGGCGTTGGCCCGGATGCGCTGGTGGGCATTTCGGTCGAGCGCAGCCTGGAAATGGTTATCGGCCTGGTGGCGATCATCAAGGCGGGCGGTGCTTATGTGCCGCTGGACCCGGATTATCCACAGGACCGTCTGACGTACATGATCGAGGACAGTGGCGTGCAATTGCTGCTGACCCAAAAGGCGCTGGTTGATCGTCTGCCGATTCCAGCGGGTATCCAGTCGCTTTACCTGGATCAACTGGATCTGAACGGTTACAGCGACGCCAACCCGTCGCTGCACAGCGTGCCGGAAAACCTCGCCTACGTGATCTACACCTCGGGCTCCACCGGCAAGCCGAAAGGGGCGGGCAACAGCCATCGCGCCTTGGTCAACCGCTTGCACTGGATGCAGAAGGCTTACGCTCTGGACGGCACGGATACCGTGCTGCAAAAGACTCCGTTCAGCTTCGACGTGTCGGTATGGGAGTTCTTCTGGCCGCTGCTGACCGGCGCCCGTCTGGCGGTTGCATTGCCGGGCGATCACCGTGACCCGGAGCGTCTGGTGGCGACCATCAACGAGTACGGCGTCAGCACGCTGCACTTCGTGCCGTCGATGCTTCAGGCGTTCATGACCAGCGAGTTGGTCGAAACATGCGCCTCGCTGAAACGCGTCGTTTGCAGCGGTGAAGCATTGCCGGCCGAGCTGGCGGCTCAAGTGTTGAAACGCCTGCCACACACCGGCCTGTACAACCTGTACGGTCCGACCGAGGCGGCGATCGACGTCACTCACTGGACCTGCACCGTCAACGATCACCTGAGCGTTCCGATCGGTCAGCCAATCGACAACCTGAAAACCCACATCCTCGAAGACGGCCTGCTGCCCGCCGCACCAGGCACCGCTGCCGAGCTGTACCTGGGCGGTGTCGGTCTGGCTCGTGGTTACCACAATCGTCCTTCGCTGACCGCCGAACGCTTCGTGCCGGATCCGTTCTCGGATAATGGCGGCCGCCTGTACCGCACCGGCGACCTGGCGCGTTACCGAGACGAGGGCGTGATCGAATACGCCGGTCGTATCGACCATCAAGTGAAGATTCGCGGGTTGCGGATCGAGCTGGGTGAAATCGAAGCGCGCCTGCTGGAATACCCGGCAGTCCGCGAAGCCAGCGTGATCGATATCGATGGCCCGAGCGGCAAGCAACTGGCGGCGTATCTGGTGGCCGAGGACAGCAGTGAGCTGAAGGACGCGCTCAAGGCGCACCTGAAAGTCCACCTGCCCGAGTTCATGGTGCCGAGCCACTTCGTGCTGCTGGAAAAAATGCCGCTGAGCGCCAACGGCAAGCTGGACCGCCGTGCGCTGCCGAAGCCGGATATCAGCCAGTCGCAGGCCGCCTATGTCGCGCCGGCGAATGCGCTGGAAACCCAACTGGCGGCGATCTGGGCCGACGTCCTCAAGCTGGAGAAAGTCGGCGTCACCGACAACTTCTTCGAGCTGGGCGGCGACTCGATCATCTCCATCCAGGTGGTCAGCCGTGCGCGTCAGGCGGGCATCGTGTTCAGCCCGAAAGACCTGTTCCAGCGCCAGACCGTGCAGGGCATCGCCCAGGTGGCGAGCCGTGCCGCGGTGGTGCGTATCGAGCAGGGTCCGGTGACCGGCGAAACCCCGTTGATGCCTATCCAGCATTGGTTCTTCGACAGCCCGATTCCTGAGCGTCATCACTGGAACCAGTCGGTGCTGCTCAAGCCGACCGTGCACCTGGAGGCAGCGCCGCTGGAAGCGGCCTTGCAGGCACTGCTGGTGCATCACGATGCGCTGCGCCTGAGCTTCGTCGAGGGGCGCGCACGCTTCCGTGACGCGGCGGCTGGCGAGTTGCTGTGGGTGCGCGAGCTGTCCAGCCGCGATCAATTGGCTGCACTGACCAACGAAGCACAACGCAGCCTCGACTTGCAGAACGGCCCGCTGTTGCGCGCCCTGCTGGTCAACCTGCCGCAAGGCGAACAACGCCTGCTGCTGGTGATTCATCACCTGGCAGTGGACGGTGTGTCCTGGCGGATTTTGCTGGAGGACCTGCAAGCGGCCTATAACGGTGCCGCGCTGCCGGCCAAGACCCATTCGGTCAAGGTCTGGGCCGAACACCTGCGCACCTTCGCCGGTACTTCGGCGCTGGAGCAGGAACTGGGCTGGTGGCAGGCGCAGTTGCAGGGCGTCAGCGACGCGCTGCCGCTGGACCGTGCCGACGGCGGCCGCCAGCACAAGCACGAAGCGACCGTTCGCACGAGCTTGAACAGCGCGTTGACCCGCCAGTTGCTGCAGGACGCCCCGGCGGCCTACCGCACCCAGATCAACGACCTGCTGCTCACCGCGCTGGCCCGCGTCATCAGTCGCTGGAGCGGTAACGCCGAGACGCTGGTGCGCCTGGAAGGCCACGGCCGCGAAGACCTCTTCGACGGCCTCGACACCACCCGCACCGTCGGCTGGTTCACCAGCCTGTACCCGGTGAAACTGACCCCGGCCGCGGAGCTGGGCGCGTCGATCAAGGCGGTCAAGGAACAACTGCGTGCCGTGCCGAACAAAGGCCTCGGCTACGGCGTGCTGCGCTACCTGGGCAGCGATGCGGCGCAAGCCAGCCTCGCGGCGCTGCCGCAGGGCGAGATCGTCTTCAACTACCTCGGCCAACTGGATGCCAGCTTCGCCGCCGAAGGCGCGCTGTTCGCGCCGTCCGGCGAAGGCAGTGGCGAAGGCCAGAGCCCCGAGGCGCCGCTGGGCAGCCTGCTGGCGATCAACGGCCAGGTGCTCAATGGCGCGCTGGAACTGGCGTGGAGCTTCAGCAACGAAGTGTTCGACGTCCAGACCGTGCAAGCCCTGGCCGATGCCTACGGCCAGGAACTGCAACACCTGATCGAGCACTGCGTGGCCGCCGGTGTGGCCGGCGTGACGCCATCGGACTTCCCGCTGGCCGGCCTCGACCAACCGCAACTGGACAGCCTGCCGCTGGCCGCGGCGCAGATCGCCGACATCTATCCGCTGTCGCCGATGCAGCAGGGCATGCTGTTCCATAGCCTGTACGAGCAGGAGGGCGGCAGCTACATCAACCAGATGTTCGCCCGGGTTCGTGGGTTGGACGTGGAGCGTTTCCGCGCCGCCTGGCAAGCCGTGGTGGACAGCCATGAAGTCCTGCGGGCGAACTTCGTCAGCAGCTTCGGCCAGCCATTGCAGGTGATCCGCAAGCAATTGGCGGTACCGTTCGAGGTGCTGGACTGGTGCGGGCGTGACGATCTGGAGATCGCGCTGACGGCGTATGCCGACGCCGACCGCCTGCGCGGATTCGACGTGGAGCACGAAGCGCTGTTGCGCCTGACCCTGCTGCGCATCGACGGTGACACCTGGCATCTGATCTACACCAGCCACCATATCCTGCTCGATGGCTGGAGCAGCTCGCGCCTGTTGGGCGAGGTGCTCCAGCACTATCGCGGCGAACCGGTGCCCGCGCCGAGTGGCCGCTATCAGGACTACATCCAGTGGCTGCAACGCCAGGATGCCGCAGCCAGCGAGCGCTTCTGGAGCGAGCAACTGGCCGAGCTGGACGAGCCGACCCGGCTGGCGCCGTGCTTCCGCGCCTCGGCGCCGGGGCAGGGTTACGGCGAGCATCGATACGTGTTCGCCGAGCATGTGACGCACCAACTGGGCGAGTTCGGCCGCGAGCAGCGGGTGACCCTCAATACCCTGCTGCAATCGACGTGGATGTTGCTGTTGCAACGCTACACCGGGCACTCCGGGGTGACATTCGGCGCGACAGTGGCCGGGCGACCGGCAGAACTGCCGGGTGTCGAGGAGCAACTGGGCCTGTTCATCAACACCCTGCCGGTGGCGGGCAGCCCGCGTGCGGAGCAGACCGTGGGTGACTGGGTGCAGCAGGTGCAGGCGCTGAACCTGGGCTTGCGTGAGCACGAACACTCGCCGCTGTACGAAGTCCAGCGCTGGGCGGGCTGGGGTGGCGAGTCGCTGTTCGACTCGATCATGGTCTTCGAGAACTACCCGATCGCCGAAGCGCTGCAACAGGCATCGCCGCAGTCGCTGGTGTTCGACAACGTGATCGCGCAGGAGCAGACCCACTATCCGCTGACCCTGGCTGTGGAGGCGGGCGAGCGACTGGTGCTGTCGATGAGTTATGACCGCGGTCATTTCGATGCGCCGGCGATCACGCAACTGGCCAGGCATTTCGAACACCTGCTGCAGGCGCTGGCCAGCGACGCCCGGGCATTGCTGGGCGAACTGCCGCTGCTGGACGACGCCGAGCGTCAGCACCTGTTGCAGGACTGGAACGACACGGCAGTGGCCTTTGCCGACGCACCGATCCACGACCTGATCGAAGCTCAGGTGCAAGCCACACCGGACGCCGTGGCGCTGATCCTTGGCGAGCGGCAACTGAGCTACGCCGAACTGGATCGTCAGGCCAATCGTCTGGCGCACCGTCTGCGTGAACTGGGCGTGGGCCCGGACGTGCTGGTGGGGATCTCGCTGGAGCGCAGCCTGGAAATGGTGGTCGGCCTGCTGGCGATCCTCAAGGTCGGCGGCGCCTATGTGCCGCTGGACCCGGCGTACCCGCGTGAGCGTCTGGATTACATGCTGCGCGACAGTGGCATTCGTCTGTTGCTGACTCAGTCGTCGCTGCTGGCGCAATTGCCGGTGAGCGAGCAGGTGCGCAGCCTGGAACTGGACCGCCTGATCGACTGGCAAGACAGGACCGATATCGCGCCGCCGCAGGTTCACCTGAACCCGGACAACCTCGCCTACGTGATCTACACCTCCGGCTCCACCGGTCGGCCAAAAGGCGTGGAAATCCGCCATGGCGCGTTGACCAACCACATGCTGTGGATGCAGAACGAGCTGAAACTGGCGCCGCATGACCGCGTGCTGCAGAAGACCGCGTTCAGCTTCGACGCCTCGGTCTGGGAATTCTGGCTGCCGCTGCTGAACGGCGCGCAACTGGTGCTCGCCAGCCCGGCGCTGAGCGATGATTTGTCGTTGCTCTGGAGTGAAGTGGCCGAGCACCAGATCAGCATCCTGCAATTGGCGCCGTCGGTACTTCAGGCGCTGTTGCCGGACGTGAAGGGCGGCCAACTGGATTCGCTGCGCACCCTGGCCTTCGGTGGCGAGGGGCTAAGCGCGGCGCTGGTGGAGCAGTTGCGTCAACAATGGAATGGTCAGGTCTACAACCTGTACGGCCCGACCGAAGCGACCATCGACACCAGCAGCCTGCTGATCGAAGGTCCGGTGGACACGGCGATCGCAGCGATCGGCCGGCCGATCAGCAACGTGCGCACCTACGTGCTGGACGCCAACTTGCAGGTCTGCCCGGTGGGCAGCGCTGGCGAGCTGTACGTCGGCGGCGACTCGTTGGCCCGCGGATATCACCAGCGTCCCGACCTGACCGCCGAGCGTTTCGTGCCGGATCCGTTCACCCCGGGCGCCCGTCTGTACCGCACCGGCGACCTGGTGCGCTACCGCGCCGATGGCGTGATCGACTACCTCGGCCGTATCGACCATCAGGTGAAGATTCGCGGCTTGCGCATCGAGCTGGGTGAAATCGAAGCGCAGATCCTCCGGCATGCCGCCGTCCGCGAGGCGGTGGTGCTGGCGAAGGAAACCGCCAACGGTACGCAACTGGTGGCCTGGGTCGTGGGTGGTCAGGGCGACGAACTGGTCGCCGAGCTCAAGGCGCTGCTGGGCCAGGACCTGCCGGGCTTCATGGTGCCGACGCAGTGGCTGTTCCTTGAACAGTTGCCGCTGACGCCGAACGGCAAGCTCGATCGCAAGGCCCTGCCGCAACCGGACATCGGCCATGCGCACGCGGCCTATGTCGCACCGGCCACCGAGCTGGAGCGACAACTGGCGGCGATCTGGGCCGACGTGCTGAAAGTCGAGAAGGTCGGCATGAGCGACGACTTCTTCGAACTGGGCGGGCACTCGTTGCTGGCGACGCAAATCGTCAGCCGGGTGCAGAAGGAACTGGGGCATCACGTGCCGCTGCGGGCGATGTTCGAACTCAACACCTTGCAGGCGTTGGCGCAGTACATCGACGGCCAGCAAGACACGCGCATCGACGAGGCCAAGGTCGACCGCCTGTCGGACCTGATGGCGGAACTGGAGGCGCTTTAAGCCGCGGGCGGGCGTTGCGGAAAAAAGCTGTCGCACGCTGTAAATCCGCGACGCCCTGACGCGTTTTTCAAGGAAGGAATGAATGCCTGTTTCACCCGCTTCAACGCCGGGTGAAACAGGCGGCTAACGGTTCGCCTCATCCACTCTTTTTGAGGGTTGCACAGATGTCAGTCGCTATCAGGTTTACCGAAGGTCAGGACGCCGACGAGACGCTCTACGAGTTCGACGAGTCGCCGCTGCTGGCCCGGCAAAGCCGCCAGGAATCCAACGCGCGCAGCTACCCGCGACGTATCCCGCTGGCGCTGAAACGCGCCAAGGGCCTGCACGTCGAGGACGTCGAAGGCCGCCGTTTCATCGACTGTCTGGCCGGTGCCGGCACCCTGGCGCTGGGCCACAACCACCCGGTGGTGATCGAGGCCATTCAACAGGTGCTGGCGGATGAACTGCCGCTGCACACCCTGGACCTCACCACGCCGGTGAAGGACCAGTTCGTCCAGGACCTGTTCAGCATCCTGCCGCCGGCGCTGGCGGCGGAAGCGAAGATCCAGTTCTGCGGCCCGACCGGCACCGACGCGGTGGAAGCCGCGCTGAAACTGGTGCGCACCGCCACCGGGCGCAGCACCGTGCTGTCGTTCCAGGGCGGTTATCACGGCATGAGCCAGGGCGCGCTGAGCCTGATGGGCAGCCTGGGGCCGAAACGTCCGCTGGGCGCGCTGCTCACCAGCGGCGTGCAATTCATGCCCTATCCCTACGACTACCGTTGCCCGTTCGGGCTCGGCGGCGCGGCCGGGGTCAAGGCCAACCTGAGTTACCTGCAGAACCTGCTGAGCGACCCGGAAGCCGGCGTGCAACTGCCGGCGGCGGTGATCGTCGAGGTGGTGCAGGGCGAGGGCGGCGTGATTCCGGCGGACCTCGACTGGCTGCGCGGTGTGCGCGCCATCACCGAGAAAGCCGGCGTGGCGCTGATCGTCGATGAAATCCAGAGCGGCTTTGCCCGTACCGGCAAGATGTTCGCCTTCGAACACGCCGGCATCATCCCGGACGTGGTGGTCATGTCCAAGGCCATCGGCGGCAGCCTGCCGCTGGCGGTGATGGTCTACCGCGACTGGCTGGACACCTGGTCGCCGGGCGCCCATGCCGGCACCTTCCGTGGCAATCAGATGGCGATGGCCGCGGGTTCGGCGGTGATTCGCTACCTCAAAGAGCACAACGTCTGCGAGCACGCTGCCGCCATGGGCGAGCGCCTGACTGGGCACCTGCGCGACCTGCAACACGACTACCCGCAACTGGGTGATATCCGTGGACGCGGGCTGATGCTGGGCGTCGAGCTGGTGGACCCGAGCGGCGAGCCGGATGCTCGCGGCCACGCCCCGTACTTCCCGCGCCTGGCGCCGCTGGTGCAGCGCGAATGCCTCAAGCGCGGGCTGATTCTCGAGCTGGGCGGCCGGCATGGCAGCGTCGTGCGCTTCCTGCCGCCGCTGGTGATCACCGCCGAGCAGATCGATGAAGTCTCGGCGATTTTCGGCCGTGCCCTGGCTGCCGCGGTGGCCAGCCTGTAATTTTCTGGCGTAGCGATACGTTCATTCCACAAGAGGGCCGCGCGGGTGGCGCGGCCTGGCTTGATAACGACGGAGAGCAACAATGACTTCAGTATTTGACCGCGACGACATCGTGTTCCAGGTAGTGGTCAACCACGAGGAGCAATATTCCATCTGGCCGGAGTACAAGGAAGTACCGAGCGGCTGGCGCACCGTGGGCAAGAGCGGGTTGAAGAAGGACTGCCTGGCCTACATCGAAGAGGTGTGGACCGACATGCGTCCGCTGAGCCTGCGGCAGAAGATGGAGGCGCAAGCGGCGCAGTGAGTGAGCGCGGCTTGTGAAAACGCCCCGGTTTTTGGCCGGGGCGTTTTTGTTTTTGGAGCGGCATCGCTCAAACCAGCGAGTCGGCCTTCACGCGTTTGCGTTCTTCCTTGGTCGTGCGCTTCAACGCCGCCGCCGTCGCCAGCGCTGTGCGTTTGCTCCAGATCAGCAATCCACTGAGCACCATCATCGACAACAGCAGGCCGAAGAACGCCCAGATCAGCTTGATCCAGATCCCGCCGAAATCGCCGGTGTGCAGCGGGCGCATCGATTCGGTGACGAACTCGGTGGGCGTGCGGTCGGAGAGCAGCCGGGAGGAGGTGATCTCGCCGGTGTAGGGGTGAATGTTCACCGATTGGTACATCAATGGATACCAACTGCGCCCGGCCGCCTGAAGGGTGCCGTAGGTGTTGCTCGGCAGCGAGATATTGCTCGCCTCGAGGCCCGGTATCTTCTGCTGCGCGATGGTGACGGCCTGGTCCAGGCCGATCATGGCCGGAGGCGAGCCGTCGCTGCTCAGGGGGACGCTGTCGTGGGCGATCACCGAGGTCACCGGCGAGTAACTGGAAATGCTGATCTGGTTGTCCGCGAGGATGGCCTGGATCAGGAACCAGGTGCCGGTGATGGAAATCACCGCAATGAACCAGATCGACCAGATGCCGCTCAAGCGGTGGAAGTCGCCCCAGAAAATCCGCGCGCCGTGGTTGAAGCGCAGGACCGGTTTGAAAAAGCCTTTCCAGAAGCGCTTGTAGACCACCAGTCCGGTGACCAATGACGCGAGCATTGGCAAGCCGAGAAATGACACCAGATACCAGCCCCAGGCGTAACCATTGGTGAACGGCACCAGCCACCAGCCGTGCAGGGCCCGGGTGAAGCGGCGAAAGTCGAACGTCGGCGCGTAGCCCTGAAGGTCACCGGTGTAGGGGTTCACATAGGCGACCGTGGAGCGTCCGTCCGGCAGGGTCACCGAGACGTTGAGGGCGAAATAGTCGCCGTCGGGCTTGAAGATGGTGCCGAGGATGGCCTGGGGGTGATGTTGTCCAAGCCGGTCTTTGACCTGATCGAAGCTCAGGCGGGTGGCATCGTCCGAGGGCTGGTCGGCGCGCATCTCGGGGTAGGCCAGCCACATGATTTCCTTGCTGACCACGGCCAGGGTTCCCGTGACGCAGACGATCAGCACGAAAAACCAGATCGGCAGCGCCAGCCAACTGTGCACCAGGAACCAGATTTTCGAGCGGGACTTCTTCGACATGGGGTAACGCTCTCGCTGCAAGCTCCAGGGGCGCGCCCCGGGCTTTCGGTGTCGGTGAAAGCGGCCGCCGTGGCCGCTGCATCCTTACCTGAACGAGTAATGGCGGGCCGGCTTTAAGGAAAAGATGTAACAGAGATGCAAGCAGATGTTTCACGCAGGTAAGACCGGCGGACTTAATTTTCCGCCAAGGCCGTACGTTCCATCAGGACACCGGTGTCGCGCCTGACCGCTGGGGCTCGGGCGATTGCACCCTTCAGGGAGAAATTTCATGAGTCATGCGTTGAGTTTGGACATCCGACCCTTGCTGGCCGGGGCGGGCACCTTGCCCATGTTGATCGAGGCGCCTGAACCCGGCCTGGATCTGATGGAGGCGCTGGGCGAGTTCAAGCCGCTAGTGGCGCAGCACCTGTACACCGCCGGCGGCATCCTGTTCCGTGGTTTCGAGGTGGGCGGTGCCGAGCGCTTTCGCGAGTTCGCCGCGGGTTTCGGTGATCCGCTGCTCAGCTACGAGTTCGGCTCCACGCCGCGCAGCAACGTGACCAAGGGCGTCTACACCTCCACCGAGTACCCGGCGCACCAGAGCATCCCGTTGCACAACGAGCAGGCCTACACCCTCGATTGGCCGATGCGCATCTGGTTCTACAGCATGATCGCCGCCGAGACCGGCGGCGAGACGCCGATTGCCGACAGCCGCGAGGTCTACCGCAAGATCCCGGCGCGGATCCGCGATCGCTTCATCGAGAAGAAGCTGATGTACGTGCGCAACTACGGCAACGGCCTCGACGTCGAGTGGAGCCAGGTGTTCAACACCGAGGACGAAAGCGTGGTCGAGGCCTATTGCCGCGCGCATTCGATCCAGTGCGAGTGGAAGGACGACGGCGAACTGCGCACCCGGCAGATCTGCCAGTCAGTGGCGCGTCACCCGGTCACCCAGGACATGGTCTGGTTCAACCAGGCGCACCTGTTCCACATCTCCAATTTGCAGGCGGAAGTGCGGGAAAGCCTGCTGGACGTGGTGGACGAGGAAGACCTGCCGCGTAACGTCTATTACGGCGACGGCTCGCCGATCGAGGTCGATCTGCTCGACGAAGTGCGCGGCGTGCTGGACGAATGCACCATCAAGTTCCCGTGGCTGGAGAACGACGTGATGATGCTCGACAACATGCTCGCGGCCCATGCGCGCTCGCCGTTCACCGGCAAGCGCAAGGTGGTGGTGGCGATGGCGCAGGGGTATTCCGAGCGCTG
>NZ_JANLOA010000003.1:0-3753 GCF_025466035.1 Pseudomonas sp. 20P_3.2_Bac5
GTTGCAACGTACCTATGCCTGTCAGGCCATGGTTGACCGCTTTGGTGGTTCGGCTAAATTTCGAGACTGGAGCCTAAGCCGCCCCGCACTATCCAGCCATGCACCAAGGCTGGCAACGCCAATCCCACAGGCAATGGCACGTTGCAACCAATGTAGGAGCGAGCTTGCTCGCGATGCGCCGCGCGGGCGGCGCTCGATCTTGAGAACGCTGAATAACAGTCGGCTAGCACAAGGCAACATCAAAACGCATAAGCCACCTGCGCCCATACCCGCGGCTGCCGCTCGGCGTCGCTCTGGGCCTGATGATCGCCGACCGGCCAGCCTGCCAACGCGCTGATATTCCACGTCGCCGTTGACCATCCCCCGCCAAAACCCGTGGCAGACAGACGACGGGGCGCGGTGCCGGTGGTCCAGCTCGGTGTATTCAGGCGCGCTTCACCATGATCGGCAAAGGTCACCAGTTGCCAGGTATCAGTCAGTGCATAGCGCAGTTCAAGATTGGCAAGCCAGCCCCGATCACCAAATGCGGCGGTCTGGTAGGTGGAGCGCGCGCCGAAGGCGCCGCCGATATAGAGCTTTTCCGAGTCGTCCAGATTGTCATCCGACCACTGGCCCTGGAGGCGAACATACAGGGCCAGACGTCCACCCAACTGTTGCAGGCGGGCCAGGCTGGCGCGCAGCACGCTGAAATGGCCCGGTTCGGCCTTGCCGACCAGTGACCAGGGCGAGCCGTCGATATTCAGGCTGCCCTCGCTCCAGGTCAGCGCGAGGGTGGTCGCGGCGCCGTTCAGCAATGGGTCGCGAGCCGTGGCGGAAAGACCGTAGTTGAGCACGCGGGAGCGCTTTTCACTGTTTATGCCCAGCAGACCGGACTCATCCTGCAGGTGCTTGTCATCGAACTGCAGCCGGGCCTTGAGGCTGAACGTCTGGTTTTGCAGGAGCGGCTGGATGATGAATGCACTGGCAGTCCGGGCCTTGCCCTTGGCCGCGAGGATTTCGAGTTCGTCGCCCAACTCATAGGACATGTCCGACAGGATGATGCCCAACCGGCTGGCCCAAGGGCCGACGTCCAGGTGGTAAGTGCCCCAGTGGTAATGGCCGGTCTCGGCCGAGCCCATGCTGCGCAGGCTCAGCAGGTCGCTCGGGTCAAGCAGGCCATGCAGGTTGAGGGCGCTGGCGAGCCGGCCCTCATCGTCATCGCCACCGAAGTTGTCCAGCGCAATGCCACCACTGAAGAAGGGCTTCACGCTCAGGTCATCCGGGGGATCGTATGCCGTGCTGCCCAGCGTGAGGCTGGTGCGCGATGGCAAGTCGGGGATTTCCTGAAAAGGCAGCAGATCCGCCGCAGTACCCTTGGCAAGGCAGGAAAACGCAAGGACACACAATGCGGACAACAGGCTGGACGCCATGCGCATACGGGATTACCGGGCTGATCTTCGAGGGGCGAGGCAAGATATGGCTTTGTGCTATCCCCGCGCAAGTGCCGCCCGGGTGAAACGCAACTGATCGCGACTATCCAGGGTGAGCCGGTGATTGCGTAGGCCAGGTCGCGTGACTTTTCCCGACAACCACCCCGGCGAAAACCCACTCCAACGGCTGCCTCAGGCTACAAAGCTTCTACTATTTCCGACTTTCTCGTAGGCAATTTCCCAATCATACTTTTCCGCCCCATGAGTCGTTGCGCACTTGGGACTCGCTACCTAGTCTTCGCCGGTCGCTGCACAATCAGTGATCGGGTTTGGTAGCCCGGTAAATCAAGACGCACGACGTCCCTCTGAAACAGCGGTGCTGTTCGCCCGCTGTTGATTTTCATGGCGGCTGTGCGTAGGGCGCCTTCGGGCGCGCTGGGTTCCTTGATTCCCGGTCTACCAACCTGCGCACGGCCGCCACCCTTTCGTTTGGTAGCGAACGGTGACGGCGCCACTAATCAAGGAGCCACACAATGAAAAAGATCGTTCCCGACCCGCCCGTCTCCACCCTCCGTCGAACCGTTCCTCACACCCATTTCGGCTCATGCAACGGCGCTCATCCACCGGTGTTTTCCGTACACCCGGCGGCCGATATCGACGACGCGCTGGTGCATCTATCGGCCGCGCTGACATCGGCCTTCGAAACCAACGCGCAACTCTGCGAAATGCTTTCCCGGCCTTTGGCAGATCTGGCTTGGGCTACCTGGCAATCACTGGAAATCTGTCAGGCGTTGACTGAAGCGTTGCGCAATCGAGGCGAGCAGGCCCAGGCTCAAGGGTGACAGGCGGATCCTTTGAAGGGCCACGCATGTGGCCCCTCGACATATCGGGTTGAAGCAAGGAGCAGACCATCAACGACATCCTCGAGCAGTACGAACGACATTTGCAGTACTTGCATCTGGCGCGTTGAGGACACGAGTTCGCGGGATGCTCGTTCGGCCCTTCCGCGAACTTGCTTAATTTCCCTTAGATCTTTCAGAAACGTCTCACAGACTCTGCCGTGCCACCTCTCTAGGCTGCGAACTCCAACCTACAAGGAGTTCGAGCATGGCCAATCACAGCTACCTGAGCATCACCTGGATTCACCACACCGCCAGCGCCCGTGGCTACATCTTATGGGGGATGACGGAATGAGTACGCGGCCCTCGCCCTATCGGCTGGATAACCCGCTCTCGGAGCTTCATCAAAGTGCGGCGAACCTGACTCGATATGCCTGCATCGTCAGTTCCCGGCATATCAAGGACGGGGTGTTACGGGGTCGGTTTAATCGGACGATGGCGTATTACGTGCGGCAGATTTTGGAGGATGTGCGGAATGGGAAGATCAGGACGGAGGAAGGTTTAAAGCAGATTGAGGTGGAGCATAAGAGCATTTCCAGAATAGGACTGGAAGTGGGCGGTGTAATAGCAGGCGCCTCAATGATGACAACTGGCGTTGGTGTCTGCTACGGCTCCACTATGACCTTATGTGCTGTTGCGGGCGCACCGATGGTTGCTCACGGTGCAAATAATATCTATGAAAATGGCGCCAATCTCTCTTCTGGCCGCTCTGATGCAGTAGGACCGTTGAAAAAACTCTATCAAGGGGTCGCTGTCGCTGCGGGAGGAAGCGAAAGCAATGGAAGTGTTGCGTACGGCAGTGTAGACGTCTTGTTGTCGATCTATGGATTTTATAGGCCATTGCCAAAACCAGGCACTTGGCAGCTATTCAGGCCAATAAAAACAGACTACGTACCTGCCTATAAACTTATGAATAAAGGAGCGCTTTTGTTTGAAGCAATCATGAGCGCCTGGACGGCAAGCCAGGTTTACGAAGAAGCTAAAACATGACTAATTGGATCTTCGTAATCTGCGCTGCTTCAGGCGTATTCATGGCCTACCACCTTAAGTTCAGTTTTTCAGGAGCGAACTACAGAAAATCACTGACGGTCGCTATCGTGTTCACAAATAGCGCTTGTGCATTCTTTTATATAGAGCTGACCCAGAATGACTGCGTGCTGTTCTTCAAGTGTTTCCCAGACCTGACCAAGAGTCACCCGGTGATTGAGTGGGTTGCGCTCGCTTGTATTTTTCTTCATTGCTTTGCTATTCCTACAGAGTGGGAGCCTAAGCGTTTATTTCGAATAAGGCGAAAAGTCTTGTGAATTTGCAGTGCCTGCATCTGTTGCGGTGATCGCTGAAAAGCGGCGCAAGAATCTGTGGGCGTGTGGACGCGATTACCGGCGTTTTTTCGCATGCGTTTTTCATGCTATGGCGGCTGTGCGTGGGAGACCTTGGGTCTGCCG
>NZ_JANLOA010000084.1:0-3552 GCF_025466035.1 Pseudomonas sp. 20P_3.2_Bac5
AGCGGCCCCAAAAACCTCGAATCCTCCAAAGGGACCCCCGCGCCATGCCCAAGGCCCTCTACCGTCTCATGCTTTGCCTGTGCCTGTTGCTGCCCTTCGCCGCTCACGCCAACGAAGCCGAATACTTCGCCACCGCCAAGCCCAACGACCAGGCTCGCCTGCTCCAGGACTGGGCGGCGCAACCCGAGGCTGCGCGGCTGCCACTGCTGACCTCGCTGCAACAAGGTCGCCTCGGCCCCGATGACGACCGCAAGCTGCGTCTGAACAACCGCCTGCGCGGGCTGGTGGACAACGCTCTCGCCGCGCATCAGTTGCTCAGCGACGATGCCGCGTTGCGCCTGCAGGCCGCGCAGCAACTGCAAAAAAGCGCGCAACCGGCGCAGGTCGCGTTCCTCGACCGCCAGTTCGCCCAAGAAAAAGACAGCTCGGTCCACGCCGCCCTCGGTCTGGCCCTGGCCAATCTGCAACTGGCCGCCAGCGAACCTGCCGTGCGTCTCGCCGCCGTGCGCCTGCTCGGTGAAACCGGCGACCCGATGGCCCGCACCCGCCTCGAAGCCCTGCTCGACCCGGCCGTGGAAAGCGATGCCGGCGTGCGCACCGCCGCCGAAACCAGCCTGGCCCAGGTCAAGCGCAAGCTGCTGATCGGCGAGTTGCTCGGCCAGGCCTTCAGCGGGCTGTCGCTGGGCTCGATCCTGTTGCTGGCGGCGCTGGGTCTGGCGATCACCTTCGGCCTGCTCGGGGTGATCAACATGGCCCACGGCGAGATGCTGATGCTCGGCGCCTACACCACGTACGTGGTGCAGGTGATGGTCCAGCGTTATGCGCCCGGCGCCATCGAGTTCTATCCGCTGCTGGCGTTGCCGCTGGCGTTCTTCGTCAGCGCCGGGGTTGGCATGCTGCTGGAGCGCACGGTCATCCGCCACCTCTATGGCCGCCCGCTGGAAACCCTGTTGGCAACCTGGGGCATCAGCCTGATCCTGATCCAGGCCATTCGCCTGATCTTCGGCGCGCAGAACGTCGAAGTGGCCAACCCGGCCTGGTTGTCCGGCGGTATGCAGGTGCTGCCGAACCTGGTGCTGCCGTACAGCCGCATCGTCATCATCGGCTTCGCCCTGTTCGTGGTGCTGCTGACCTGGCTGCTGCTCAACCGCACCCGCCTCGGCCTGAACGTGCGCGCCGTCACCCAGAACCGCAACATGGCCGCCTGCTGCGGCGTGCCCACCGGTCGCGTCGACATGCTCGCCTTCGGCCTCGGCTCGGGCATCGCCGGCCTCGGCGGCGTGGCCCTGAGCCAGATCGGCAACGTCGGGCCTGACCTCGGCCAGAGCTACATCATCGACTCGTTCCTGGTGGTGGTGCTCGGCGGTGTCGGGCAACTGGCCGGCAGCCTCTGGGCCGCGTTCGGTCTGGGCATCGCCAACAAATTGCTGGAACCGCAGATCGGGGCGGTGCTCGGCAAGATCCTCATCCTTGCGCTAATCATTCTGTTCATCCAGAAACGCCCGCAAGGCCTGTTCGCCCTCAAGGGACGGGTAATCGACTGATGAACCAGCCTCTGCTTGTCACTGCCGCGCAAAAAGCCGGGCCACGGTTGTCCCTGGCCGTCGGCGCCATCGTCCTGCTGATCCTGCTTGCACTGCCGCTGTTGTCGCTGCTGCCCGAGGGCCATGCCCTGCAGGTCTCGGCCTACACCCTGACGCTGGTGGGCAAGATTCTCTGCTACGCCATCGTCGCCCTGGCGCTGGACCTGGTCTGGGGCTACGCCGGGCTGCTGTCGCTCGGCCACGGGCTGTTCTTCGCCCTCGGCGGCTACGCCATGGGCATGTACCTGATGCGCGAAGCCGCGGGCGACGGCCTGCCGGCGTTCATGAGTTTCCTGTCCTGGACCGAACTGCCCTGGTACTGGGCCGGCACCCAGCACTTCGCCTGGGCCATGTGCCTGGTGGTGCTGGCGCCGGGGTTGCTGGCGCTGGTGTTCGGCTACTTCGCCTTCCGCTCGCGGATCAAGGGCGTGTACTTCTCGATCATGACCCAGGCCCTGACCTTCGCCGGCATGCTGCTGTTCTTCCGCAATGAAACCGGGTTCGGTGGCAACAACGGCTTCACCAACTTCCGCACCCTGCTGGGCTTCGACGTCACCGCCCAGGGCACCCGCGCGGTGTTGTTCCTGCTCACCGTGGCCCTGCTGGTGGGCAGCCTGTACCTCGGCTGGCGACTGGCGCGGAGCAAGTTCGGCCGGGTACTGACCGCGCTGCGTGACGCCGAGAACCGCCTGATGTTCTGCGGCTACGACCCGCGCGGGTTCAAGCTTTTCGTCTGGGTGCTGAGTGCCGTGCTCTGTGGCCTGGCCGGGGCGTTGTACGTGCCGCAGGTGGGCATCATCAACCCCAGCGAGATGTCGCCGACCAACTCCATCGAAGCTGCCGTGTGGGTCGCCCTCGGCGGTCGCGGCACGCTGATCGGGCCGCTGCTGGGCGCGGGCCTGGTCAACGGCATGAAGAGCTGGTTCACCGTGGCGTTCCCGGAGTTCTGGCTGTTCTTCCTCGGCGCGCTGTTCATCCTCGTCACCCTGTACCTGCCCAAGGGCGTGGTCGGCCTGTTGAAGAAAAGGGGCGAACAATGAAGTTTCCGTCGATCCACCCTGAATTCATGCTCGAACCCATCCTCGACCCGGGCAGCGGCCGCGACGCCATCGGCCTCGGCCAGGCGCGCACCCCGGGCCTGGACGTGCGCCACGGCACGGTGCTGACCCTGGAAGACATCAACGTCAGTTTCGACGGCTTCAAGGCCCTGACCGCGCTGAACCTGTACATCGGCGTCGGTGAACTGCGCTGCATCATCGGCCCCAACGGCGCCGGCAAGACCACCATGATGGACGTCATCACCGGCAAGACCCGCCCCACCAGCGGCAAGGCGTGGTTCGGCGAAACCCTCGACCTGACCCGCATGAGCGAGGTGGAAATCGCCCAGTCCGGGATTGGCCGCAAGTTCCAGAAGCCGACGGTGTTCGAAGCACTGACCGTGTACGAAAACCTCGAACTGGCGCAGAAGACCGACAAATCGGTCTGGGCCTGCCTCGGTGCGCGCTTGAGCGGCGAGCAGCAGGACCGCATCGACGAAGTGCTGACCACCATCCGCCTGGAAAGCTCGCGCCAGCGGCCTGCGGGGTTGTTGTCCCACGGCCAGAAGCAATTCCTCGAAATCGGCATGTTGCTGATGCAGGACCCGCAACTGCTGCTGCTCGACGAACCGGTGGCGGGCATGACAGACGCCGAGACCGAGTTCACCGCCGAGCTGTTCAAACGCCTCGCCGGCAGGCATTCGCTGATGGTGGTGGAGCACGACATGGGCTTCGTCGGCAGCATCGCCGACCACGTCACCGTGCTGCACCAGGGCAGCGTGCTCGCGGAGGGTTCGCTGGAGCAGGTGCAGGCGGATGATCGGGTGATTGAGGTTTATCTGGGTCGTTAGCTCAACGCGATCACGCTCTTCTGTAGGAACTGGCTTGGGCGGGGGGGGGGGGGGGGCGGCCCCCCGCCCGGCCCCCCCGCC
>NZ_JANLOA010000080.1:0-3548 GCF_025466035.1 Pseudomonas sp. 20P_3.2_Bac5
GCCCAGTGACGCATTGTTGCCGACCAGCAGGGTCCCGCCGCCGAGCGTGGTGCCGCCGCCGTAGGTGTTGGCGTTGGACAACACCAGGGTGCCGGCGCCATCTTTGTTGAGCACGGAACTGGCGTTGCCCTGCAGCGCCCCACTCAGGGTCAGGTTGCCGGTGCCACCAAAATTCACGGTGCCGGTGAGGTTGATGATGTTGCTCAGGGTCGCGGTGGCGCCGGAGTCGATCCGGGTGCCGGTTGCGGCGCTGACGGCGCCGGTGCCCAGGGCCTGGCTGCTGCCGATGATGAGCGAGCCGGCGTTGAGGGCGGTGCCACCGCTGTAGGTATTGGTGCCGTCCAGGCGCAGGACACCCGTGCCACTCTTGGTCAGACCGGCATTGCTCCCCCCCGAGATCACGCCCGACAGGGTGAACGGCGTGGTGAAGTTGCTGACGGTCAGGCCGTTGCGACCCGTGCCGATGTTGAGGCCCATCACGATGTTGTTGGCGATGCTGATCGAGGACGAGGAGCTATTGAGGGTGCCGCCATTGGCGTAGATCGTACCGCTACCGGCGAAGGCCTCGTTGTTGATCAGCAGCACGCCGCCATCGAGGGTGGCCTGGGTGGAGGCACCGCTCAACAATGCGCCTTGCAGCGTCCAGGTTCCACTGTCGACCACCAGGTTGCTGAAATTGATGTACTTCGTCGAATCGATGATGCCGGTGCCGACGTTGGTGCCGCTGCCACCGCTCATGTCGTTTTGCAGCCTGAGCGTGTTGTTGCCACCGGCACCGCCATCGACCATGCCGGTAGGCGCAAAGTTCAGCCCGCCCATGCCGACGACGATCAACTCCCCGGCGCTGGCTCCGCTGGCGCTGACCGACGAGCCGGTGACCGCAGTGAACGTGTTGGCGCCGCCGGCGCCCATCGACACACTGCCGATCACCGTGCCGCCGTTGACGAAGATATTGCCCGCAAGCGAGGACTCGAAGCCGACCCGCCCGATGACGCTGCCGGAGTTGAGGAAGATCACCCGGCCACCGCCGTAGATCGCGACCACCGGCCGGTTGGCCGCGTTTTCGCTGGCACCGATGGCCAGGGTCGTGGAAATCAGGCCGTAGTTATCGATGATGGTACGGCCCGAGAGCCCGTTGTTGATGTCCAGCGCCACGCCGGTGAAATCAATCAGCGACCCGTTGATGTCGCCGGAAACACCGCGGATCACGCTGCCGGCGGCGTTGGTGATCGACAGGTTGGAGAAAACGGGGCTTACGAGTTTCAGCGCGGTGGAGGAGAACGCGGACGAGCCAATGGAGGGGTCGATGGAGCCGCCGTTGTACAGGGAAGTACTGGGACCCGTCACGGTAAACGCCGGTTTGCTCGGATCGGACGTCGTCACGACCCCGCCGGACATGAGGGTGATCACCAGATTGCTGGCCGCCAGGTCAAGGTTCGTGTTGACACCGGAACAGTCCACCGCCGATCCATTGGTCGGCGTCGCCGGTGTGCACGCGGCGTAGATCGGGTCGGACACGGCGAACGCGCCGAACATGGCCATGCTGACGGCCAGCGACAAGCGGGTACGGGCGGTGCGCGGTACTGCGGTTTTACGTCTGTCCACAACGACTCCTATGTGGATCAGGCGACTCATCCCTGACAGCGCAGCAACGCTGCGCGAGTAATTGACGGGCCCGACCTTGGCAAGATGAAGGATTTTTTATTGGTGGCACTTTAACAGCTCCCACTCAATAGAAAAATTTGCGCACAAGGTTATTGAGGGAAACTGCGCTGGCAAGCCCCCCAAATCCCTGCGGGAGTCGACTTGCCGGCGATGCGCCGCAAGGCGGCGCTCGATCTGACGGACGGCTGGCTTCAGTCCGCCAACAACCCAAGCTTCCTGGCAAACGGCTGCGCCGCGATGGTCTGGCGTTGATACTGGCTGGCGTCTTCATGGGTGGCGAGCCACAGCATCACCGCCGCCGGCACCTCTGGCGGCGCACTGCCGGCGCGCAGGGCGATCACACCTTTTTCGCCGATGGTGGCTTTCAGCGCGTCGGTGGTCACCACCCCGGGATTGACGGTGTAGGCGCGGACGCCGGCGTCACCCAATTCCACCGCAACGATCCCCGACAACCGTGAAACCGCCGCCTTGCCCGCGCCATAGGCATAGCCCCAGCCGCCCTTCCCGGCCGCTACCGGCGGGTCGCTTTCGCCGGCGCCGGAGGTGACGTTGATCACCACGCCGTCGCCCTGCTCCGCCATCACCTGGGCCACCGCGCGGGTCAGCAGGAACGGGGTGAGGATGTAGCCCTTGAACATCCGCTCCAGCGTTTCCGGCTGCAAGGCCATGAAGCCGGCATTGAGGTCGCTGCCCTGGTAGATGGCGTTATTGATCAGCACGTCGATGCGGCCGTACTCGGCCAGCACCGCGCGGCAAGCGGCCAGTGCCGAGTCACTGTCGAGCAGGTCCATCGGCACCACCAGCGCCTTGCGGCCCAAGGCGCGGATAGCGTCGGCGGTGCCGTTGAGACTGCCCGGCAGTGGCGCGCCACTGGCATCGCGCAGGGCATGCGGGTGCTGCTCGCCTTCGTCGAGGGTGCGGGCGCTGATCGCCAGGTCGAAGCCGGCCCGGGCGAACGCCAGCGCCGCCGCGCGACCGATGCCGCGGCTGGCACCGGTGATGAATGCAACCTTGTTCATGTGTTTTCCTCAGACCCGCTGCGGCCGGACCATAGCGTCCATGCCGCCGTCGATGTACATCACGCTGCCGTGGATGAAGCCCGCTTGTTGCGACTGCAGGAAGGCGATCAGCGCGGCGATTTCCTCGGGGTGACCGTTGCGCCCCAGCGGCGCGACAAATGCGCGTACCGCCTGGCCGAAGCGCGGGTCATTGCGCGAAGCATCGTGCAGCGGGGTTTCCACCGCGCCGGGCGCGACCACGTTGAGGCGGATGCCCTTGGCCCCCCAGGCCGCCGCGAGGCGTCGGGCGTGGTGGGTGATCGCATATTTGGAACAGGCGTAGGCCACTTGGGGTTCGCCCAGGGTGTTGGCGATATCCAGCGCCCGGGCTTCGTCGTTGTCGAGCATGGCCAGGGTCATCGGCTCCTGCTCGGCGCCGGGACGAATCGCCGCCACCGAGCCGATGACCAGCGCCGCCGGATGGCTGCCCTTGGCCAGCGCGTCTTCGAGGCCGCCGAGCAACTGGCTGACGCCGAAATGGTTGATCGCCACGATCAATCCGCAGGACGGCGCGGTGACCCCGACGCCGGCGCAGCAGACCAGGCCGTCGAGGACGCCGTCACTGAGGTCGAGGACCTGGGCGATGGCCGCGTCGCGGCCTTCGCGGGTGGACAGGTCAGCAATGACCTCGGCGTTGCCGCGGTCGATACCGATGACGCGGTGGCCGGCGGCGCGCAGGGCAGCGGCAACGGCGGCGCCGATGCCGGAGGCGCTGCCGGTGATGGCGGTAGTGGGCATTGGAAACTCCGTGAATTGGGCGTTGTTGGGGGGGGGCGCTTCGCGAGCAAGCTCGCTCCTACAGGGCCTGTCTCTTATAAAAAAATA
>NZ_JANLOA010000023.1:0-3127 GCF_025466035.1 Pseudomonas sp. 20P_3.2_Bac5
CGGCGGTGCCAACCCGGGCATCTTCCCGGCGGATGTGGTGCTCGGGCAGATCACCCTGTCGATGGACAACGTGGCCAAGACGGCCAACATCGTCGTCAACTCGCCAGCCCTGGCGATCCAGTACTGGGATGGCACCTCCTTGGCCGGCAACGGCGCCGTCGAGGGTGGCAGTGGCGTCTGGAACGCGACCAATACCAACTGGACAAAGTCCAGCGGGGCCATCAACGATGTCTGGAGAGGCGTTTCGGCGATCTTCCAGAATGGCTCGGGCACCGTGGTGATCCAGGACACCCAGACCATCAGCGCCCTGCAGTTCAAGAGCGATGGCTACGTGTTGTACGCCGACGTGGCGGATGGCCTGAACCTGGTCAACGGCACCGGTGGTTCGGCGCTGGTCACTGTCGACAGCGGCATTACCGGAACGCTGGATACCCCGCTCTCCGGCACCGGAAAACTGCAGAAGAGCGGGGCCGGGACACTGGTTCTCACCCGTAGCAACCGCTACAGCGGCGGCACCACCCTGAGCGCGGGCACGCTGCTTGTCCGTGATGACGCCGCCCTGGGCAGCGCTGCGTTGAGCCTCGCCTCCGGCACCACCCTGCAGACCGACAGGTTCGAGCAGAGGCTGGCCAATAACCTGGTCTTCAGCGGTGTGTCCAACATCAATGTCGATGCCGGGTCCCTGACGTTGAGCGGCGGTGTCAGTGGTGCCGGTGGCCTGATCAAGATCGGCACCGGCAGCCTGACGCTGAGCGGCAATAACACCCAGTTGGGCAATACCTGGCTCAACGCCGGTGGCCTGGTGCTGGGCAGCAACACCGCGCTGGGCGCGGGTGCGCTGATCACGGCCCACAACACCACGCTCGACAGCAGCCTGTCGGGTGCGCTGATTGGCAACGATGTGGCGATCAGTGGTGACCTGACGTTTCTCGGCACCCGCGACCTGTCGCTTGACGGCACCTTGTCCGGCCTCGGTAACCTGATCAAGAACGGCGCCAGCACGCTGAGCCTGATGAAGGCCAGCAGCCTGAATGGCAGCGTCACGTTGAACCAGGGCACTCTACGACTGGGCGACAATAATGCGCTGGGCGCAAGCCTCAACAATTTGAACGTGACCGGTGTTTCGACGCTTCAGGCGCTCTCTAGTTTGAGCATCGCGAACTTTATCGACCTAGACGCACAACTGACTATCTCCGGCCCCAATGATCTTGCTATTTCCGGTTGGATTGGCGGGAACGGGGGCTTGATCAAGGACGGCTCTGGAACGCTGACCCTGTCCGGTGTGAACTCCTATCAAGGCGGTACCGAACTCAAGTCTGGCACGTTGAAATTGAGCAGCACGTTGGGTGGCGGTGTTCTGGACGTTACCGGAGTTGCGTCGCTGGAAGCGACGCAAGCGCTGCTGCTGAGCAATCCAATGAACGTCGGCGGTTCGCTGACTCTACTTGGCAACTACGAAACATCATTTTTCCATGGACTCATCAGCGGCGCCGGCACCATAACCAAGACCGGTACGGCAGATCTGCGAATTGATGCAAACAGCCGCTTTAGCGGTACCTACAATATTGACGGCGGTCGAATCTATGCAGGCGTCAACAGCCTGGGTAATCCGACCCTGGTCAACATTGCTTCCGGGGCGATGCTCGAGCTTGGCTTCAGCGGCGAGATCGGAGAACTGAATGGTGCAGGTGGGGTCTTGCTTCATGGTGGCAACCTTACTGTCGCCAGCGGTAATTTCAGCGGGGAATTAAGTGGTAACGGCAGCTTGAGCAAAACAGGTAGCGGCATCCTGTTGCTCAGTGGTGCTAGCAGCCTGCGTGCTACCACCTTTGTCGACGCGGGTACGCTGCGAGTCGACGGCAGTCTGGGCGGCACGGTCATAGTCTCTAGCGATGCCGTACTGACCGGTAGAGGCTCGCTGGCCGGCAACGTGACCATCGCTAACGGCGGCCACTTGAGCCTGGCCGGCGGCTCGGTGCTGACCCTCGGTTCGCTGGTGCTGAACGACACGTCCAATCTCGATGTCGCCCTGGGCGCCGTCACACCGGGCGCGGCGGGCCTGGCCAATGTCACCGGCAACCTGACCCTCGACGGCAGGCTCAACATCGCCAATACCGGCGGCTTCGGCATCGGCGTGTACCGCCTGTTCGATTATGGCGGTGCGCTGACCAACAACGGCCTGGATTTCGGCACGCTGCCGAGTGGCGTTCCGCTCAACGAGCTGGCGTTGCAGACCAACGTCGCCAACCAGATCAACCTGGTCGTCGGCGGCGCCGCCGATATCCGCTTCTGGGACGGCAGCCAGTTGACCGGCAACAGCGTCGTCGACGGCGGCGACGGCACCTGGAACAGCACCAACAGCAACTGGACCACCACCAACGCGGGCTTCAACGAGGCCTGGAACAGCACCTTCGCGGTGTTCCAGGGCGCGGCGGGCACCGTCACCGTTGACGGCACCCAAAGCGTCACCGGGTTGCAGTTCATCAACAACTACACCCTTGCCGGCGGCAGTGCCGGCCAGTTGCAACTGGTCAGCGGCATCAGCGGCGACACCGCGGTTCGCGTCGACAGCGGCAAGACCGCCATCCTCGACGTCAACCTCACCGGCAACGGCATCCTGAACAAGCTGGACAGCGGCACTCTGGTGCTCAATGGCAGCAACAGCCATACCGATGGCACCCGCCTCTCGGGCGGCACCTTGGTACTGGGCAACAACGACGCGCTGGGTTCCGGCAGCCTGACCACTTCCGCCGGCACCACCCTGGACACCAACACGGCGCTCAGCCTGATCAATGATCTGCACCTCACTGGCGCACTGACGCTGGGCGGCAGCCATGACCTCGTACTGAACGGTCTGGTACTTGGCAATGGCACGCTGGTGAAGAATGGCAGCGGCACGCTGACCCTGAACCAGGCCAACGACTACGCCGGCACCGCGCTCAACGCCGGCACGCTGCTCCTGGGCAACAGCGCCGCCCTGGGCGCCGGCCAGCTTACTGTCGCTGGCCCGGCCAGCCTCGATACCAGCGCGGCAATGACGTTGGGCAACGCCATCGATTTCGGCGTCAATACCGGTTCCCGCCTGACCCTGGCCGGCAACCATGACCTGACCCTCAGTGGCGTGCTG
>NZ_JANLOA010000132.1:0-3127 GCF_025466035.1 Pseudomonas sp. 20P_3.2_Bac5
TGGCGGTGCCAACCCGGGCATCTTCCCGGCGGATGTGGTGCTCGGGCAGATCACCCTGTCGATGGACAACGTGGCCAAGACGGCCAACATCGTCGTCAACTCGCCAGCCCTGAGCAACCAGTATTGGGACGGCAACACCTCGGTCGCCAACGGCACCATCGAGGGTGGCAGCGGCGTCTGGAACGCGACCAATACCAACTGGACCAAGTCCGGCGGGGCCATCAACGGTGTCTGGACAGGTGTCTCGGCAGTGTTCCAGGCAGCCTCGGGCACGGTGGTCATCGAAGGTTCGCAGAACGTCAGCGCCCTGCAATTCAAGACCGACGGCTACGCGTTGACCGCAGGGACGGCAGGCAGCCTGAACCTGATCAACGGCACGGGTGGTTCGGCGGTGTTCACTGTCGACAACGGCGTCACGGCGCTGATCGAAGCGCCTGTCGGCGGCACCGGCAAACTGCAGAAAAGCGGTACAGGCACCCTGGTCCTCGCCGGTAGCAACAGCTACACCGGTGGCACCTCCCTCAGCGCCGGCACCCTGGTGCTGCGCAATAACAGCGCGCTGGGTAGCAGCGCCCTGAGCCTTGCCTCCGGCACTTACCTGCGCACCGACATCAGCGATGTGCAATTGAGCAATGGCATGGTGTTCTCCGGCGTGTCCAACATTCAGGTCGACGCTGGCACCACCCTGACCCTGAACGGCGCCGTCAGCGGCGCCGGCGGCCTGCTCAAGATCGGGACCGGCACCCTGGCGCTCAATGGCAACAACTCTCAACTGGGCAATATCTGGCTCAACGCCGGTGGCCTGGTACTGGGCAGCAGCAGCGCGCTGGGCGCGGGCGGGCTGAACACGGCCAACGGCACCACGCTCGACAGCAGCCTGCCGGGCGCGCTGATTGGCAACAACGTGCTGATCAGTGGCGACCTGACCGTTCTCGGCACCCGCGACATGTCCCTGACCGGCATCGTCTCCGGCTCCGGCAACCTGATCAAGAATGGCGGCAGTGCGCTGAACCTGACCGGCGCCAACACCCTGAACGGCACGGTCACACTGAATCAGGGCACCTTGCGCCTGGGCCAGAACACCTCGCTGGGCAACACCACGCTGACGGTCGGCGGCGCGTCCAGCCTGCAGGCGGCGGCGAATATCGCGGTCAGCAATGCCGTCACGCTCAACAGTGAACTCACCGTGGTCGGCAGTAACGACCTGACCCTTGGCGGCGTGGTGTCCGGCGCCGGCGGGCTGGTCAAGGACGGCAGCGGCAAGCTGACCTTGAGCGGCAACAACCTGTTCCAGGGCAATACCACCTTGAACGCCGGCACCCTGGTGCTGGGCAATGCCAACGCCCTGGGCGCTGGCCGGCTGGATGTCGCCGGGACCGCCGCGCTGGAAAGCAGCAGCGCCTTGACCGTCGGCAACGACGTCGCCATCAGCGGCGACCTGACCGTACAGGGCAGCAACAACCTGACCCTGGACGGTTCCGTTACCGGCATGGGCAGCCTGACCAAGGCCGGCACCGGCACCCTGACCCTCAACGGCGGCAACGGGTTCTACGGCATCTACAACATCAATGGCGGTCGCCTGATCAGCAACACCGCCGTCACGCTGGGCGAGCCGAGCGCGATCAATGTCGCGTCTGGTGCCACCCTGCAACTGATCGCGGGTGCTGCCACCGGCCAGCTCAACGGCGCCGGCAACGTGCAGCTCGATGCGGGCGAATTCCGGGTTGACGAGGGCACCTTCAGTGGCGCCCTGAGCGGAAACGGCACGCTCTACAAGAATGGCAGCGGCACACTGCTGCTCAGCGGCAACAGCAACCTGGCCGGGGCGACCACCGTTGCCGGCGGCACCTTGCGGGTCAATGGCAATCTGGGCGGCGGCAGTGTCTCGGTCGAGAACGGCGCAACCCTGGCCGGCAGCGGCGCAGTGGGCGGTGCCGTGACCGTCGCCAACGGCGGCCACCTCGGCCTGGCCGGCGGTTCGGTGCTGACCCTCGGTTCGCTGGTGCTGAACGACACCTCCAACCTCGACGTCGCCCTGGGCACTGCCACGGCCGGCGCGGCAGGCCTGGCCAATGTCACCGGCAACCTGACCCTCGACGGCAAACTCAATATCACCGACACCGGCGGTTTCGGCATCGGCGTGTACCGCCTGTTCGATTACGGCGGCTTGCTGATTGACAACGGCCTGCAACTCAACGGGCTGCCGATAGGCGTTCCGGCCAACGAACTGGAACTGCAGAGCAGCGTCGCCAACCAGATCAACCTGGTGGTGGGTGGCTCGGCCGATATCCGTTTCTGGGACGGCAGCCAACTGACCGGCAATGGCACCGTCGAAGGCGGCAGCGGCACCTGGAACAGCATCACCAGCAACTGGACCACCACCAACGCCGGCCTCAACGGCGCCTGGAACAGTTCCTTCGCGGTGTTCCAGGGCACGGCGGGCACCGTCACCGTTGACGGCAGCCAAAGCGTCACCGGCCTGCAATTCCTGACCGATGGCTACAGCCTGGAGGGCGGCGCCGCGGACACGCTGCAACTGGTCAACGGCACCAGCGGCTACAGCGCCGTGCGCGTCGACACCGGCAAGACCGCAACGCTGGACGTGGGTCTGGGCGGCAGCGGCATCCTGAACAAACTGGACAGCGGCACCCTGGTGCTCAATGGCGCCAATACCTACAGCGGCGGTACCCTCCTGAGCGCGGGCACCCTGGTGCTGGGCAACAACGCCGCACTCGGCACCGGCAGCCTGCGCGTCAGCGCTGGCACCACGCTGGACAACAACACCGCTGTCAGCGCCGGGAACACCGTGATTCTCGATGGCGACCTGACCCTGGCCGGCAGCAATGACCTGACCCTGACCGGGCAGATCAATGGCAATGGCGGGCTGATCAAGAACGGCGCCAACGCGCTGAGGCTCGATGGCAACAACAGCTACCAGGGCAGCACCGTGCTGAACGGCGGCATCCTGGCGCTGGGCCACAACAAGGCACTGGGCAGCAGCGTGCTCGCGGTCAACGGCGCCAGCACCGTACTCACCGCCGGTGTTTCCGAGCTGAAGAACCGCATCGAACTGGCCAGCAGCCTGACCGTGGGCAACGCCGATCCTCTTCTCCTGAGCGGGCGTATC
>NZ_JANLOA010000014.1:0-3036 GCF_025466035.1 Pseudomonas sp. 20P_3.2_Bac5
CTGTCTCCAGAAGCAGTCAAATTGCTTGGGTGTTATATGGTCAAGCCTCACGGGCAATTAGTATTGGTTAGCTCAACGCCTCACAGCGCTTACACACCCAACCTATCAACGTCGTAGTCTTCGACGGCCCTTCAGGGAGCTCAAGGCTCCAGTGAGATCTCATCTTGAGGCAAGTTTCCCGCTTAGATGCTTTCAGCGGTTATCTCTTCCGAACATAGCTACCCGGCAATGCCACTGGCGTGACAACCGGAACACCAGAGGTTCGTCCACTCCGGTCCTCTCGTACTAGGAGCAGCCCCTCTCAAATCTCAAACGTCCACGGCAGATAGGGACCGAACTGTCTCACGACGTTCTAAACCCAGCTCGCGTACCACTTTAAATGGCGAACAGCCATACCCTTGGGACCGGCTTCAGCCCCAGGATGTGATGAGCCGACATCGAGGTGCCAAACACCGCCGTCGATATGAACTCTTGGGCGGTATCAGCCTGTTATCCCCGGAGTACCTTTTATCCGTTGAGCGATGGCCCTTCCATACAGAACCACCGGATCACTAAGACCTACTTTCGTACCTGCTCGACGTGTCTGTCTCGCAGTCAAGCGCGCTTTTGCCTTTATACTCTACGACCGATTTCCGACCGGTCTGAGCGCACCTTCGTACTCCTCCGTTACTCTTTAGGAGGAGACCGCCCCAGTCAAACTACCCACCATACACTGTCCTCGATCCGGATAACGGACCTGAGTTAGAACCTCAAAGTTGCCAGGGTGGTATTTCAAGGATGGCTCCACGCGAACTGGCGTCCACGCTTCAAAGCCTCCCACCTATCCTACACAAGCAAATTCAAAGTCCAGTGCAAAGCTATAGTAAAGGTTCACGGGGTCTTTCCGTCTAGCCGCGGATACACTGCATCTTCACAGCGATTTCAATTTCACTGAGTCTCGGGTGGAGACAGCGCCGCCATCGTTACGCCATTCGTGCAGGTCGGAACTTACCCGACAAGGAATTTCGCTACCTTAGGACCGTTATAGTTACGGCCGCCGTTTACCGGGGCTTCGATCAAGAGCTTCGCGTTAGCTAACCCCATCAATTAACCTTCCGGCACCGGGCAGGCGTCACACCCTATACGTCCACTTTCGTGTTTGCAGAGTGCTGTGTTTTTAATAAACAGTCGCAGCGGCCTGGTATCTTCGACCGGCATGGGCTTACGGAGCAAGTCCTTGACCCTCGCCGGCGCACCTTCTCCCGAAGTTACGGTGCCATTTTGCCTAGTTCCTTCACCCGAGTTCTCTCAAGCGCCTTGGTATTCTCTACCCAACCACCTGTGTCGGTTTGGGGTACGGTTCCTAGTTATCTGAAGCTTAGAAGCTTTTCTTGGAAGCATGGCATCAACCACTTCGCGCTCTAAGAGCGCTCGTCATCAGCTCTCGGCCTTAAGATCCCGGATTTACCTAAGATCTCAGCCTACCACCTTAAACTTGGACAACCAACGCCAAGCTGGCCTAGCCTTCTCCGTCCCTCCATCGCAATAACTAGAAGTACAGGAATATTAACCTGTTTTCCATCGACTACGCTTTTCAGCCTCGCCTTAGGGACCGACTAACCCTGCGTCGATTAACGTTGCGCAGGAAACCTTGGTCTTTCGGCGTGGGAGTTTTTCACTCCCATTGTCGTTACTCATGTCAGCATTCGCACTTCTGATACCTCCAGCAAGCTTCTCAACTCACCTTCACAGGCTTACAGAACGCTCCTCTACCGCATCACCTAAGTGATACCCGTAGCTTCGGTGTATGGTTTGAGCCCCGTTACATCTTCCGCGCAGGCCGACTCGACTAGTGAGCTATTACGCTTTCTTTAAAGGGTGGCTGCTTCTAAGCCAACCTCCTAGCTGTCTAAGCCTTCCCACATCGTTTCCCACTTAACCATAACTTTGGGACCTTAGCTGACGGTCTGGGTTGTTTCCCTTTTCACGACGGACGTTAGCACCCGCCGTGTGTCTCCCATGCTCGGCACTTGTAGGTATTCGGAGTTTGCATCGGTTTGGTAAGTCGGGATGACCCCCTAGCCGAAACAGTGCTCTACCCCCTACAGTGATACATGAGGCGCTACCTAAATAGCTTTCGAGGAGAACCAGCTATCTCCGAGCTTGATTAGCCTTTCACTCCGATCCACAGGTCATCCGCTAACTTTTCAACGGTAGTCGGTTCGGTCCTCCAGTCAGTGTTACCTAACCTTCAACCTGCCCATGGATAGATCGCCCGGTTTCGGGTCTATACCCAGCGACTAAACGCCCTATTAAGACTCGCTTTCGCTACGCCTCCCCTATTCGGTTAAGCTCGCCACTGAATATAAGTCGCTGACCCATTATACAAAAGGTACGCAGTCACCTAACAAAGTAGGCTCCCACTGCTTGTACGCATACGGTTTCAGGATCTATTTCACTCCCCTCTCCGGGGTTCTTTTCGCCTTTCCCTCACGGTACTGGTTCACTATCGGTCAGTCAGTAGTATTTAGCCTTGGAGGATGGTCCCCCCATATTCAGACAAAGTTTCTCGTGCTCCGTCCTACTCGATTTCATTGATAAGAGATTTTCGTGTACGGGGCTATCACCCACTATGGCGGCACTTTCCAGAGCCTTCCACTAATCTCAAATCAACTTAAGGGCTAGTCCCCGTTCGCTCGCCACTACTAAGGGAATCTCGGTTGATTTCTTTTCCTCAGGGTACTTAGATGTTTCAGTTCCCCTGGTTCGCCTCTTACACCTATGTATTCAGTGTAAGATAACCATCTTATGATGGCTGGGTTCCCCCATTCAGAGATCTCCGGATCAAAGTCTGTTTGCCGACTCCCCGGAGCTTATCGCAGGCTACCACGTCTTTCATCGCCTCTGACTGCCAAGGCATCCACCGTATGCGCTTCTTCACTTGACCATATAACCCCAAGCAATCTGGTTATACTGTGAAGACGACATTCGCCGAAAATTCATGATTAAACTCACAAATTTTACCTTAGCCTGAACAAACACCAGTGAAAGTGCTGT
>NZ_JANLOA010000058.1:0-2601 GCF_025466035.1 Pseudomonas sp. 20P_3.2_Bac5
GGCGTAGAGGCGTTGGCGGGCGCGGTTGAAGCGAAGCGGTTGATCTCGGGGAGGTACTGCATCGACTTTCACACAGAGCAGGAGTGACCAGACTGCAACGAAGACCCCGGGGAAAAAGATGCTCCATTCTTCGACGCTGAGTTCACGCCAGTCTGACAAGAAAAGCCATAACACTATGGCCAGTTGGAAACTGAAAACTGGCGCAAACCAGATCACCAAGCCCCTGAAAAGTGCTGAGGACCGTGGCAGTTCCAGAAAGACATCATCCTGATGGTTGGGCGTGTCGAATCCAAGAGCCGGCATTACGACCGGCACTTCATCGGGATGAGGTAGGTCTTCCTGCCATCCAGAACAAGAGGGAACGAGCTTAGGACTTTTCATACGAAGCTCCTCACCACCGCCATCCAGTAATCTTGTCTTCCCTCACGATCAGTCGGGCCATACCCGATTCATCACTCTTGTCGGGCCAGTAGGACACTTCGAACTTGATGGTCTGTTTACCGAGAACCTCGAAATTCATCGACATAGTGCTGAGGCCGGCGCTCATGGCGCCGTTCTCGATTCCAGGTCCATATCAGCCGGCCATTTGACCTTCGGTGCGAGGAGCATGGCGACGTTGCACCACGACACATCGTTGTGGTCTTTCGGCGGGTCGGGAGGCGGCAGCGCGTCGGGGCCTTGTTGCATGTAGGTGCAGATATAGGCCCAGGCGTGGGCGTCGGCGCCCATGGTGGTGAGGGGGAAGCGGTCGATGACTTCATTGGTACCGGGCTTGACGATGGAGAGCACCACGCCGCCCTTGATGACGACCCCATGCGAAGTCGCGCCGCGCTTCAGCCAGCGCTCGGCGCGGACCTGTGACCAGTCGTACGCCACCGGCTCGACCCGCCAGCGTTCGAAGGGGTTCCACCAGCGGTAGTTGAAGTTGTAGGCGTAGAGGCGTTGGCGGGTGCGGTTGAAGCGGAGGGGTAAATCTCGGGGAGGTGCTGTATCGATCTTCACACAGAACCACAAAGACCAAATTTCAACAGAAATACAAAAGAGAAATATCATCCAAATCTCAGAGTTCAGCTTGTGTTCAATTGAAAAAAAGATCCATGACATCTGAATCATCAAAATGGCCATCACCGGAACAAACCAAATCAACAAGCCTCTGATAAGTGCTGAGGCACGTGGCAGTTCCAGAAAGACATCATCTTGATGATTGGGCGTATCGAATCCTAAGGCCGGCATTACGACCGGCCCCTCATCGGGATGAGGCAGATCTTCTTGCCACCCGGAGCAGGGAGGAACGAGTTGTGGTCTGTTCATACGACTCACCACTTCGGCCCCCCAGAAATCTCATCTTCCTTCACGATTAGCCGGGCTACGCCGGACTCATCGTGTGTGTCCGGCCAATAAGGCACTTCGAGCTTGATAGTTTGAGCATCGAGAACCTCGAACTCCATCGACATATCACTCATGGCGCCGTCCTCGACTCCAGGTCCATATCGGCGGGCCACTTGACCTTGGGCGCCAACAGCAGCGCGATGTTGAAGTCCACATCGTTGTGGTCTTTCGGTGGGCCAGGGAGCGGGAGTGCGTCGGGGCCTTGTTGCATGTAGGTGCAGATATAGGCCCACGCGTGTTCGTCGGCGCCCATGGTAGTCAGGGGGAAGCGGTCGATGACTTCATTGGTGCCCGGCTTTACGATGGAGAGCACCACGCCGCCCTTGATGACGACCCCATGCGAAGTCGCGCCGCGCTTCAGCCAGCGCTCGGCGCGGACCTGTGACCAGTCGTAGGCCACCGGCTCGACCCGCCAGCGTTCGAAGGGGTTCCACCAGCGGTAGTTGAAGTTGTAGGCGTAGAGGCGTTGGCGGGTGCGGTTGAAGCGTAATGGTAAATCCCGAGGTGGAGCCAATTCAAATTTTATGCAGAACATGAAAGACCAAACTCCAACGCAAACACTGGAGAGAAACATGAACCACTCTTCGACTTTGAATGTGCGTTCAGATAAAAAAAAGCTCCACAATATGTCGACCGTAAGAAATCCCTGAAACGGTGCGAGCCAAATAAACCATCCCCTTACAAGTGCCGACGCACGCGGCAGCTCGAGAAAGACGTCATCCTGATGATTGGGCGTATCGAATCCTAAGGCCGGCATTACGACCGGCCCCTCATCGGGATGAGGCAGATCTTCTTGCCACCCGGAGCAGGGAGGAACGAGTTGCGGTCGGTTCATACGACTCACCACTTCGCTCCCCCAGAAATCTCATCTTCCTTCACGATTAGCCGGGCTACGCCGGACTCATCGTGTCTGTCCAGCCAATAAGGCACTTCGAGCTTGATAGTTTGAGCATCGAGAACCTCGAACTCCATCGACATATCACTCATGGCGCCGTCCTCGACTCCAGGTCCATATCGACGGGCCACTTGACCTTGGATGCCAGCAGTAACGCGATATTGAAACCCACATCGTCGTGGTCTTTCGGTGGGCCAGGTGGGGGAAGTGCGTCGGGGCCTTGCTGCATGTAGGTGCAGATATAAGCCCAGGCGTGGACGTCGGCGCCCATGGTGGTGAGGGGAAAGCGGTCAATGACTTCATTGGTGCCCGGCCTG
>NZ_JANLOA010000094.1:0-2590 GCF_025466035.1 Pseudomonas sp. 20P_3.2_Bac5
CGAAGTATCAATCGAATCCGTTACAGCAGTAACTGCTGCGGTTGGGCTGACTTCCAGGTGTTCGAAGTCGCCGCCAGTGGTGCCAGTGATGGTCACGCTTACGCTGCCGGCGTCGACGTAAACGGTGTCTTTTGGTGCGGCGAAGGTCACGGAGCCTTCGGTGGCGTCCTTGGCGATGGTGATGGTTTCACCATTGCTCAAGGTGATCTTCATCTCGGTGCCGGCTGGATTGGTCAGCTTGGCGGTGTAGACGATGTTGCCGCCTTCCTGGACGGAACCAGTGGCGGACAAGGTCAGGCCGGTGGTGTCCAGACGAGCTGGGTCATCGGTGACGACGGTGGTCGGCGTGCCGGCGGTTTCCAGGTGCTCGTAGTTGCCGCCGGTGACGCCGGTGATGCTGTTGGTCAGCGGGGTGTTGGTGTTGAGCACGTTGTTCGGTGCGATGAAATCGACCGAACCGCTGCTTGCATTGACCGGAATGGTGATGCTTTGGCCGTTAGCCAGAGTAATGACCAGCGGTGCGCTGGTGACTGGAGCCGTTACCGAAGCGGTGTAGGTGACAACTCCGCCTTCTACCGCGCTAGCGGTGGCGGTGAGGGTCACGGTGCTGGTGTCGATGCTGTCGGTGACAGCAGTGACGGCAGCAGTCGGGCTGACTTCGAGGTGCTCGAAGTCGCCACCGGTGGTGCCGGTGATAGTCACGCTGACGCTGCCGGCGTCGACGTAAACAGTGTCTTTCGGTGCCGCGAAGGTCACGCTGCCTTCGGTCGCATCCTTGGCGATGGTGATGGTCTCACCGTTGCTCAAGGTGATCTTCATTTCGGTGCCAGCCGGGTTCGTCAGCTTGGCGGTGTAGACGATGTTGCCGCCTTCCTGAACGGTGCCAGTCGCGGACAAGGTCAGGCCGGTGGTGTCCAGGCGAGCCGGGTCGTCGGTCACGACGGTGGTCGGGGTGCCCGCAGTTTCCAGGTGTTCGTAGTTGCCGCCAGTGACGCCGGTGATGCTGTTGGTCAGCGGGGTGTTGGTGTTGAGGACGTTGTTTGGTGCGATGAAATCGACCGAACCGCTACTCGCATTCACGGGGATGGTGATCGACTGGCCGTTAGCCAAGCTGATGACCAGCGGAGTGCCAGTTACCGGCGCAGTGACGCTGGCGGTGTAAGTGACCACGCCGCCTTCGACCGCGCTGGCAGTGGCGGTCAGGGTCACGGTCGACGTATCGATCGAGTCAGTCACAGCAGTCACGGCCGCAGTAGGGCTGACTTCGAGGTGCTCGAAGTCACCACCGGTGGTGCCGGTGATGGTCACGCTGACGCTACCGGCATCGACGTAAACAGTGTCTTTCGGTGCTGCGAAAGTGACGCTGCCTTCGGTGGCATCCTTGGCGATGGTGATGGTTTCACCATTGCTCAAAGTGATCTTCATTTCGGTGCCAGCCGGGTTGGTCAGCTTGGCGGTGTAAACAATGTTGCCGCCTTCCTGGACGGCGCCGGTGGCGCTGAGTGTCAGGCCGGTGGTGTCCAAACGGGCCGGATCATCGGTGACGACGGTGGTCGGAGTGCCTGCAGTTTCCAAGTGCTCGTAGTTGCCGCCGGTTACGCCGGTGATGCTGTTAGTCAGCGGCGTGTTGGTGTTCAACACGTTGTTCGGTGCGATGAAATCGACGGAACCGCTCGAAGCATTCACTGGAATGGTGATGCTTTGGCCGTTAGCCAGAGTAATGACCAGCGGGACGCCGGTTACTGGAGCCGTTACCGAAGCGGTGTAAGTAACCACTCCGCCTTCAACGGCACTGGCAGTCGCCGTCAGCGTGACGGTCGAGGTATCAATCGAATCCGTAACCGCGGTGACAGCGGCAGTCGGGCTGACTTCGAGGTGCTCGAAGTCGCCACCAGTGGTGCCAGTGATGGTGACGCTGACGCTACCGGCATCCACGTAAACAGTGTCTTTTGGTGCTGCGAAGGTCACGCTGCCTTCGGTCGCATCCTTGGCGATGGTGATGGTTTCACCATTGCTCAAGGTGATCTTCATTTCGGTGCCGGCTGGGTTAGTCAGCTTGGCGGTGTAGACGATGTTGCCGCCTTCTTGAACAGAGCCAGTGGCGCTGAGCGTCAGGCCGGTGGTGTCGAGGCGCGCTGGGTCATCGGTCACTACGGTAGTCGGAGTACCTGCGGTTTCCAGGTGCTCGTAGTTGCCGCCGGTGACGCCGGTGATGCTGTTGGTCAACGGGGTGTTGGTGTTGAGCACGTTGTTCGGGGCGATGAAGTCCACCGAACCGCTCGAAGCGTTGACCGGGATGGTGATCGACTGGCCGTTAGCCAGAGTGATGACCAGCGGGGCGCCGGTGACCGGAGCAGTGACGCTCGCGGTGTAAGTGACCACGCCGCCTTCAACCGCGCTAGCAGTAGCAGTCAGAGTCACAGTGCTGGTGTCGATGCTGTCGGTGACAGCAGTGACGGCAGCAGTCGGGCTGACTTCGAGGTGTTCGAAGTCACCGCCAGTGGTGCCAGTGATGGTGACGCTGACGCTACCGGCATCCACGTAAACAGTGTCTTTTGGTGCTGCGAAGGTCACGCTGCCTTCGGTCGCA
>NZ_JANLOA010000062.1:0-2450 GCF_025466035.1 Pseudomonas sp. 20P_3.2_Bac5
AGCGCTTGGGCTTAACCTTGACTTCCAGAGCTTACTCCCGATAACGCCTACCCTGTCATTTTTCCGTCTTTATCGAACGAGTACAACTTTCCATCAATTTCTACCTTTGCGTCCGTAATCAGCGAACCATTACCCTCAAACACTACAGGTATTTCTCCCCGAGGCAACCTGAAAGAATCAAAAATAATGCGACTCCCCGAGCGAGGTTGAAGATTAGCGAAATACCACTTCTCATCAATCTGGAACCAGCCGGTAACCATCTCTCCCTCTTTAAACTTATCACTCATATAACCCTTCGGACTGAGATAGTACCAAATCTCCCGGCGGTCACCCGCTGTATAAATACCAAAATTAGTTTGTGTTGCCTCATCCCCCAACGTCCCGTAACCGTAGTAGTCATTCAACCACCCGGTAACCATCTCTCCCTCCTTGAATGTATCTTTTGCCTTAGGGCTAGCAAAATATGATTTCCCGTCAGCCTTGAACCAGCCCGTCACCATCTGCCCTTCCTCACTGGCGTAATACCATTTCCCCTGATATTTGAACCAACCCGTTTGCTTCTGGCCTTTGACCAGGTAGCAATAATATGGACCCTCTTGGAGCCATCCCGTTGTAGCTTTATTGAAGGAAGGAAGATCGACAATATCCCAAAATGCCCGCACAGAATATGCCGTATCATAAAATTTGGTATAACTCGTCCACAGTTTTAAAGCTTTTTGGGAGTCATAATTCCTCGTTCTTTTGCCTTCGACAAGCTTTGTTACCTTCGCATATGCCTGGCTACGCCCTTCTTGGTACGTTTTCATCACATGAGCAGCATAGACCGGCGGCAGCGTGACCAGATCTGCCTCGAAGTAAATTTGATACTGTTCAGCATCCATCTTGATTCGTGGGTGCGTTCGCGCGTTCCTCTCCATAAACTTCAAGAACTGCACATGCGCACATGCGATTGTAGTAAACATTGGCAGCTCTATTACCTTCCTCGATGATTTCTGGCACAGGGAAACCAGCTCATTGTACTTATTATTAATATCGCCAGCATATTTGACATTGGCCGCCTGGATTTTTTCATTTCGCCCCGCACCCTTCTTATTTACGGAGTTTTCAAATTTTACTTGTAGATCCATGAGCGCTTTCCACGCTTGACGTATGCTATCAATGTCATATTCATCTATTTTATCGTCCATCATAACAGCCATATCTGCCACTAGCTGCGACATCATCTGATCTTGCGGAGGAACGTTTTCTGGCCATAGCAGACCCAGCATGGGCGAGATAAATATACCTCCATATGGAATAAGGGCTGTAGACCCAATAGCCAAGGTTCTGAGCGTGTTATTGTAGTTTCCCGTTTGAGAGTCCTTCCAAGCCTCAAGTAGTACATTACCTCCCAGGGCAACGACCCCTTTTGCTTTCTCCCCTTTAATAAGGTCCTTATTGAGTATTTCGATCGTCCCATCTTTGAAAATCTTAATCATGCCCTCAAGCTCAGCACTGCTATCTGACTGCTGCCTTTCCCCTGTGTTTTCAGCAACAAAACGATCCATGTGTTCCATGTTGCACGCCCCTCTCCAAGTAAATGACTTCGTGATCCGTGAAATTAGATAAGACTCGAAGGTACCCACTTGATAGTAGGCTTACCGCCGCACACGCCATATAATAAAAAGCAATTTAGGACATTATTTTTTATAAAGAATGGTTAGCTCATCTTTTTGCCTGTCAGCACTTACCTGACAACCCTAAATGGATGCGGAGATGCGGCTTCGCCGCCACCATCGGCACGATGAACAACCTCGGCACGCTCTCCCGCCTGCTCGAAAACCTCATCCGCCTCGACACCATCGCCGAGGTGCAGCACACACCGCCCAGGGTCAAAGTGCGCAGCGGCGGGATCACCACGACCTGGTTACCGTGCCGGCCTGCACTGCCGCACGTACAGCGACGGCGCGGTCAGCGAGTACGACAGCGTGGCGCGCCACTGAACGTGAGCCTGCCAGCCTGCGCCACCACCCACCTGGACAGCCCGGGTGGCCTGCACATACCCACGAAGGCGACTACACCCAGACCGGCAACCAGACCATCACCGGTATGGTGACGGTCAGCAATGACGTGATCGCCGCCGGCATCAGCCTGGTGAAACACCCTCATGGCCAGGTCACCCCGGGCAATGGCCAAAGCGGAGCACCAGTGCAATGAGTCGCCACAACGGCGGTAACTTCAACGAGCCGGAGCACATCACCCAGTCCGCGGAAGACACCCTCACCACCCGCCTCGCCCGGCGCGAATACGGCAGCCCTGTTACCGGAGCTGATCGATCAGCCCCAGAACGACGTCACCCGCCTTCGCCTGTTCGCCGCCACCGCTATCGCCCTGATGAATTGGGACCACGGATTCGCCTCTCGCGGGTGCAGTTCTTTCTGACGGATCTTTCGGGCCGCGCCGAGCTGGAC